>DASQJU010000267.1:0-9481 GCA_035630915.1 Allosphingosinicella sp. | reverse complement strand
GCCCGAAATCCAGACCTGGCTGTGGCTCGCCTTTTTCGCCAGCTTTGCGGTCAAGATGCCGATGTGGCCGGTCCACACCTGGCTCCCCGACGCGCACGTCCAGGCGCCGACCGCGGGCTCGGTGATCCTCGCCGGCGTGCTGCTGAAGATGGGCGGTTACGGCTTCATCCGCTTCTCGCTGCCGATGTTCCCGGAGGCGTCGGCGCAGCTGATCTGGATCGTCTTCGGCCTGTCGATGGTCGCCGTCGTCTACACCAGCCTCGTCGCCCTGGTGCAGCAGGACATGAAGAAGCTGATCGCTTATTCCTCGGTCGCGCACATGGCGTTCGTCACGATCGGCCTGTTCGCGTTCAACCGACAGGGGATCGAGGGCGGGCTCGTCGTGATGCTGTCGCACGGCCTCGTCTCGGGCGCGCTCTTCCTGTGCGTCGGCGTGGTCTACGATCGGATGCACAGCCGCGAGATCGCGGTCTATGGCGGCCTCTCGAACAACATGCCGCGCTACGCCTTGCTGTTCATGGTCTTCACCATGGCCTCGGTCGGCCTGCCCGGCACGTCGGGCTTCGTCGGCGAGTTCCTCGCCTTGGTCGGGGCCTATGGGATCAATAGCTGGGTGGCGGCGGTGGCGACGACCGGGATCATCCTCGGCGCCGCCTACATGCTCTACCTCTACTGGCGGATCGCCTACGGGGCCGCGCGCACCGCCGAAGCCGCGGCGATGCCCGATCTTTCGACCCGCGAGCTGCTGATCCTCGCCCCGATCGCCGCCGCGGTGCTGTGGATGGGCGTCTATCCGGAAAGCTTCATCGCCCCGATGCGCGCCGACGTCGACAGCCTGCTGGCGCGGATCGAGCGCGCCGCGCCGCCGAGCGACGCCCAGCCGACCGCGGGCCACCCAGCCGCCGCTCCGCCGGCCCATGAAGCCGAAGGGGCGCACCACTGATGCTGCAGGATTTCCTCCTGATCCTCCCAGAGGAGATTTTGAGCGTCGGCGCGCTGGCGCTGATGCTCGTCGCGGCCTGGGCCGGCGACCGCAGCGGGCGGCTGCTGACCTGGCTTGCCGTGCTTCTGCTCGGCATCGCCGCGGCCTTCCTGCCGGGGATTCGCGACGCGGGCGGCACAGCGTTCCACGGCCAGTTCGCCGCCGACAGCTTCGCCGCTTTCTCCAAGATCGTGATCTACCTCGCCGCCGCGGTCTCGATGCTCGCGGCGATGAGCTGGTTCGGCCGCGACCGCGACTATCGGGCCGAATATCCGGTGCTGATCCTGTTCTCGGCGATCGGCATGGGAATGATGGCCTCGGCCACGGACATGATCACGCTCTATGTCGGCCTCGAGCTCACCAGCCTCGCCTCCTATGTCCTTGCCACCTTCCAGCGCAACGACACGCGCTCGGCCGAGGCGGGCCTCAAATATTTTGTGCTCGGCGCGCTCGCCAGCGGCATCCTGCTCTACGGCATTTCGCTGCTCTACGGCTTCACGGGCACGACCATGTTCGGCGGCATTGCCGAGAAGCTCGGAGACGGCCTTTCGGACGGCGAGCTGATCGGGATCGTCTTCGTCCTCGCCGGCCTCGCCTTCAAGATCAGCGCGGTCCCGTTCCACATGTGGACGCCCGACGTCTACGAAGGGGCGCCGACGCCGGTCACCGCCTTCTTCGCCTCGGCGCCCAAGGTCGCGGCGATGGCGCTGATCGCCCGAGTCGCGGTCGAATCGATGGGCCCGGCGACCGACGCCTGGCGGCAGATCATCATCTTCATGGCGCTCGCCTCGACCGTGCTCGGCGGAGTCGCGGCGATCGGCCAACGCAACATCAAGCGCCTGCTCGCCTACAGCTCGATCAACAATGTCGGTTTCGCTTTGGTCGGCCTTGCCGCTTCAGGAGTGTCGGGCATCGCCTCGGTGCTGTTCTACATGGCGGTCTACATCGTCATGACGCTGGGCGCCTTCCTCGTCGTCATGCGCATGCGCGATAGGAACGACCAGCCGGTCGAGACGATCGCCAGCCTCGCCGGCCTCTCGCGCAGCCGGCCGATGCTGGCGCTGGCCATGGCGATGTTCATGTTCAGCTTGGCCGGGATCCCGCCGCTGTTCGGCTTCTGGCCGAAGTTCCTCGTCTTCAGCGCGGCGGTCGAGGCCAACCTCACCTGGCTCGCCGCAGTCGCAATCGCCACCTCGGTGATCGGCGCTTACTATTACATCATGATCGTCAAGCTGATGTATTTCGACGAGCCGGCGCCGGAGTTCGGGGAAACCAAAGAGCCGATCGGCAGCGTGCTGATCCTGGCCGCGGCCCTGTTCGTTTCCCCGCTCGGCTATCTCACCATCCAGCTGCTCGAACCTGCAACCCGGAATGCCGCCCAAGCGTTGTTCTAGGGCAGGCGGCGGATCGATTCCGCCGTTGCACTCGACTCATACAGTGGGTACCGGGGAATTACGGTATGGGGGCGTGCCGCTGTCCTGAGGGGGAACGGGCTTGTCGCTTATTCGCAATATCCACACCGTCGCCGAAACCGAATCCACCAATGACGATGTCGCCGAGCTCGCCCGCGAGGGCTGGCCCGAAGGGACTTGGCTCCGCGCGGGCAGGCAGACCGGTGGGAAGGGCCGGCAGGGGCGCGAATGGCGGTCCCCGGGCGGCAATCTCTATGCCTCCACCCTGGTGCGCCTTCTGCCTGGCGACCCGCCCGCGCCGACCCTGGCGCTGGTCGCCGCCGTCGCGCTGCAAGAGGTGGCACGACGCCATGCGCCCGAGGTCCGCATCAAGTGGCCGAACGACTTGCTGGTCGAAGGTGCCAAGGTCGCCGGCATATTGCTCGAGCGCCACGGCGACGCGGTCGTGATCGGCTTCGGAGTCAACCTCGCCACCCATCCCGAAGACCTGGGCCGCCCGGCGACGAGCCTGGGGACGCCGGTCGCGCCGGACGCCTTCCTCGAGCGGCTGGCGACGGCGCTCCGCGATTGGCTGACGCTGTGGCGCAAGGAGGGTTTCGCCACGGTGCGCGCGGCCTGGCTCCGCGCTGCCCATCCGGCCGGCACGCCGCTGGTCAGCAATGGTGCCGAGGGCGTTTTCGAGGGGCTCGACGAAAGCGGTGCACTCCGCCTGCGTCTCGCGGACGGTTCGATAAGGCTTATTCACGCGGGCGACGTCTTCCTCCTATAAAGCCTGCATGTTCGGCTTTCCATTCAAGGGCGCGGCGGCGCTCGCTTTCGCGGCGCTTCCGGCGGCTTCGCTCGCGGCGCCGCCCGCTCATGTCGCGCGCGTCACCATCACCCGCGACGATTGGGGCATCGCGCACGTTCGCGGCCAATATGATGCCGACGCCGTGTTCGGGGCGATCTATGCGCAAGCCGAAGACGATTTCCCGCGCGTCGAGACCAATTTGCTGACCGCGCTCGGGCGGCTCGCCGAGGCCGAGGGCGAAAGCGCGATCTGGCAGGACCTGCGCCAGCGGCTGTGGATCGATCCCGCTGCGCTCCAGGCCGATTACCGCCGCAGCCCGGCCTGGCTGCGAGCGCTGATGGACGCCTGGGCGAGCGGGCTGAACTATTATCTCGAGACCCACCCCGACGTGCATCCGCGCGCGCTCACCCGCTTCGAGCCGTGGATGGCCTTGTCGTTCACCGAGGGCAGCATCGGCGGCGATATCGAGCGGGCAGATCTCGGGCAGATCGAGGCCTTCTACGGCGGCCGGCGCGTTGCGCTGGCAACCGGACAGCCGGACCAGGAGCCGCGCGGATCGAACGGCATCGCCATCGCGCCGCGTCTGACCCGGGATGGCCACGCCCTGCTGCTGATCAACCCGCACACCAGCTTCTTCTTCCGCTCCGAGCTCGGCATGGAATCGGACGAAGGCCTCCACGCTTACGGCGCGTCGACCTGGGGCCAGTTCTTCATCTACCAGGGCTTCAACGAGCGCCTGGGCTGGATGCACACGTCGAGCGGGGTCGATTCGGTCGACGAGTTCGCCGAAACGATCGTCCGGAGCGGCGACCGCCTCTCCTATCGCTACGGCCGCGAGACGCGCCCGGTGCGCAGCCAGCGCGTGACGATCCGCTACCGCCGCGGCGACGGTACGATGGCGAGCCGAACCTTCACCACCTACGCCACCCATCACGGCCCGATCGTCCGCGCCGACGGCGAGCGCTGGATCGCGCTGGGCTTGATGAACCGGCCCATCCCCGCGCTCCAGCAAAGCTGGATGCGCACCAAGGCCCGCGATCTCGCCTCCTACCTCCACGTGGCGGCGCTGCAGGCGAACTCGTCCAACGACACGATCTACGCCGATGCCGACGGCCATATCGCCTATCTCCACCCGCAGTTCGTGCCGGTCCGCGACGATCGCTTCGATTATCGCGACCCGGTCGACGGTAGCGATCCGGCGACCGACTGGCGCGGCCTGACGCCGGTCGAGGCGCTCCCCGCGGTGCGCGATCCGCGTGGTGGGTGGCTCTACAATTCGAACGATGCGCCCTGGCGCGCCGCGGGGGCCGACAGCCCGCGCCAGGATGCGTTCCCGCGCTACATGGACTCGGCCGGCGCCAATCCGCGCGGCGATCACGCGACGACCTTGCTCGACCGCGCGCAGGGCCTGACGCCCGAAGCGCTGCGCCGGATCGCCTACGATCCCTGGATGCCGTTTTTCCGCGAGATCGTCCCGCAACTGGTCGAAGCCTGGGCGGCGCGGGCGGGGAGCAACCGGCAGCCGACGTCGCTCGAAGGAGCAGTCGCGCTTCTGCGGGACTGGGACCAGCGCTGGTCGCCTGAATCCGAGGCCACCACGCTCGCCAATTACTGGGGGGAGGAATTGTGGGCGCTCGCCGGGCGCCAGCGTCCGCCGCACGGGAATATGTGGGAGGCGATGCGCGCGCTGTCAGGCGACGACAAGCTGGCCGCGCTTGGGCGCGCCGTCACGCGGCTCGAGCGCGAATGGGGCAGCTGGCGGGTCGCATGGGGCGAGGTCAATCGTTTCCAGCGCAACGACGCGGCGATCGTCCAGACCTTCGACGACAGCCGCCCGAGCATCCCCGTGCCCTTCTCCTCGGCGCGCTGGGGCTCGCTCGCGTCCTTCGGCGCCCGGGCCTATCCGGGCACCCGGCGCTGGTACGGCACCAGCGGCAACAGCTTCGTCGTGATCGTCGAGTTCGGCCCGCGAGTGCGCGCCTGGGCGGTGACCGCCGGCGGCGAGAGCGGCCATGCGGGAACCGCGCACTTCAACGACCAGGCGGGACGCTACGCATCCGGCGATCTCAGGCCTGTCTATTTCTATGCGGAGGATCTCGTCGGACATACCGAGCGAACCTACCGTCCTGGCGCTAGATAGTCCGCGCGGGCACCCTCGTCAGCTTGAGAGGCGCCGCGCAAGTTGCGAGAGCTGACCGCGGAGATTTGATGCGGCATCGCCGTCGTGTCCAATTGCCCGCCGCCGCTCGGTAGTCGCGCCCGGGCCGGTCAGGTCGAGCCCGGCCTGGGGCGCGAGCAGCGCCGCCTCCGCGAGGCTCCTCACGTCCAACTTCGCCATTAGATGTGCACGATGCATCTCGACTGTTCGAACGCTGATGCCGAATTGGTGCGCGATCGTCTTGTTCGAGCGCCCGCCGAGCAATGCGAGCAGGACGTCCATTTCGCGCGCCGTGAGCCGCCTGAGCCGCTCCTGCGCAGCCCGTCGTGCTTCCCCAGCCTCGACGACCCGTTCGAGTGCGATCCACGCCGGAGCCAAAGCCAGCGCCAGCGTCTCCCGCTTGAGCGGCAAATGCAGGAAATCGAGCGCCCCCAGCTTCATCGTCCGGATTGCCAGCGGCAAATCCTCCCGCCCGCTGATCGCGATCACTGGCCAGGCGACCTTGCGGGCCACCATGTCGGCAAGGATGTCGATGCCCGGCACGTCCGAATCGTCCATGTCGAGCAGCACGCAACCGGGAGCGAGGTGATCGAGAATCTCGAGGAAATCCGCCCCGCTCGCGAACGGCCACGCCTCCGCGCCAACCACGCCGACATGCTGCGTAAGCGTTCTGCGTACCTCGAGATCCTGGCCTACAACATAGACCCTTCGTTGATGCGACATTCAGCAACACCCCTGTTCGGCCAGAGCACGCGGCCGGACGATGAATCCTCTGATTCGTTGAGCAGGGCGGCAATCTAGGAAAATTACGGTTAACGGATGCTTGGGGCTTCATTCATCCTGGAGTCGGCTATCGCGGAGAGAAGAAGGGGCCTCATTCCCAAGGAGTTATCGCCGGCGGACTAACCTGGAATAAGCCATTGCGGGCTTCACGGGCTGGTATTTGTCCCGTGAACGCGGATGCGGAATCTTGCGATCCTCACGACGTCAGCGCGACGGCAAAAGCCGCACCGCGGAGGGCGCCAGCGCGCCGGTAGAAGTCCGATCATGCGCGGCTCCTCTTGCGCCGTTAACCTTATCCACAGGCATCGGCGGCGGGCTCAATGCCCGGTGGGGAGTGGGGCAAATCGACAGGATCGATTCCGACATAGTGTTCAGCGGAAACGCGCTTCGCGCGGTCGACGCGAACGGCGTTACCACGCTCCCCGGCTTCGTCATGCGCGCGCTCGAAGGGCGCGGGACCGATCCGACCTTGGTGTTTGCAGGACATGAATCAGACCCCTGCATCAGCGGCTATGACGAGGGCTATCAGACGTTGCTTCAGGCCGAGGTCCGGCGCCGCCAGCTCCGCGACGAGGCACAGGGTGTAGCGCCCGCCGCCCACCACAAGCGCACGCGCCGCGTGTTCGGACTGGTCGAGCGCGCCTGTTACGATGCCCGCGGCCGGGTGACGCTGCCGCCGCGGATGCGCCGCAAGGGCCGGATCGGCGACAGCGCCTTGTTCATCGGCGCGGGCGGCAATTTCGAAGTCTGGAATCCTGAGATTGCGCGCGAAGCGGCGGACGACGATGTCCGCGAGCTCGCGGAATTCGCCCTTTCCCCGGAGATCGCAAACAACGAAAGCGAGGCAGAACAATGAACGTCGGATGCACAATCGCCGGCCACCATGCGGGCCGCGGCCACGTCTACAATTCCGGTTATTATTTCAGCGCCTGCCGGCGTTGCGGCCGCCATCTGGTGCGCTCCGCGCATGGCGATTGGAGCCTGGTTCCCCACGGTCATCGGGTGGTCTGGAAGGTGGGTCCGGGCAGCCATTCGCTCGAAGCCGATTATTCCGGGGTCCTGCCGATCGCGCTCGAGGCGCCGGCGCCTTTCAGGCCGAGGCGCGCGACCGGCCGAGCGCTGATCCGGACCGAGCCGCGCCGGGCCGCCGCGACCGGGTCGATCGGCGCGATCGACGACGAGAGCGGGGACTACCGGCATCCCCGGCTGCTGCTTGCCGCCGTCATCGTCGGCGCCGGCCTGAAGCTGTTGCTGGGTTTCACCTTCGGCCGCTGAGCGAAAAAGGAGACTGGATCGTGATAGAAATGGCATCGGAGCTGGAAGAGCTGCGTCCCCGCATCAGCGTCATCGGCGTGGGCGGCGCCGGGGGCAACGCCATCGCCAGCATGGTCCGCGGCGGAGTGCGCGGCGTCGATTTCGTCGCCGCCAACACCGATGCGCAGGCCTTGCGCGCGTCGCCCGCCGACCGGATCCTCCAACTCGGTCGCCGCACCACGCAGGGCCTCGGCGCAGGGTCGCGCGCCGACCTCGGCCGGGCGGCCGCCGAAGAGTCGCTGGCCGACATCGAACGGATGCTCGACGGCGCGCATATGTGCTTCATCGCCGCCGGGCTCGGCGGCGGCACTGGAACTGGCGCCGCGCCGGTGATCGCGGCAGCCGCGCGGGGCAGGGGGATACTCACTGTCGGCGTCGTCACCAAGCCGTTCGCTTTCGAAGGCAGCCGCCGCGCGCGCATCGCCGAAGCGGGCCTCGAGGCGATGAGGGATGCCGTCGACTCCCTGATCGTGATCCCCAACCAGAACCTGTTCCGCGTCGCCAACCCGGAGACCAGCTTCCGCGAGGCATTCGATCTTGCCGACGAGGTGCTGCAGCAGGGGGTGCGCGGAATCACCGACCTGATGGTGATGCCCGGCCTCATCAATCTCGACTTCGCCGACCTTCGCACGATCATGGCCGGAATGGGCAAAGCGACCATGGGCACCGGCGAGGCGAGCGGCGAGGACCGCGCCTTGCGCGCCGTTCAGGCCGCGATCTCCAATCCCCTGCTCGATGACGCGGTGGCCGGTGCGCGCGGCTTGATCATCTCGATCACCGGCGGCGACGACCTCGGGCTGATGGAGGTCGACGAAGCCGCGAGCCATCTCAGATCCCTCGTCGATCCCGAAGCCGACATCATCTGGGGCTCCGCCTTCAATCCCGATCTCACCGGCCGCATTCGCGTCTCACTGGTCGCGACAGGCATCGAGCCCTTCGCGCCGGCCCTGATCGAGACCGGCCCGGTCGTCGAACCCTTGCTTGAGGAAGAAGCCATCGAGGAAGCGGGCGCCGACTCTCCGGCGGTACAGGCCGAGCTCGCTTTGCCGATGCCGGAGCCGGAACTCCTGCTGACCGAGGCGGCGCACTGCTCCCCGCTCCGCGAAACGCCCTTCGCCATGCCGCCCTACCACGATGACCGGGTGCGCGGCCCAAGCCTGTTCGAGCGCATGGCGGGCGCCGTCGCGCGGCGCAGGCTGGATCCGCATGCCGCGCTGATCGCCGCCGAGTAGCAGCGCGGCTTCGGTGGCCCTCGCCAAGGCGAAGTTCGCGCCCTAAGGGAGGGCGATGCTTCTCGCGATCGACGCCGGCAACACCAACCTGGTCTTCGCTTTGGTCGAGGACGGCGTGATCCGCGCCCGCTGGCGGATCGCTACTGATCCGCGGCGGACCGCCGATCAATATGCGGTCTGGCTGCACCAGCTGCTCGAGCTGGAAGGCTATACCCGCGCCGACGTCAGCGCGGTGATCATCGGCACGGTAGTGCCGCGCGCGCTGCACAATCTGGAGGTGCTGGCGTCCAAATATTTCGGTGTCGAACCCGTGATCGCGGGGCAGGACGCTGCCGGCTGGGGCATCGCGCTCGACGTCGCCGATCCCAAGACGGTCGGCGCCGACCGCGTGCTCAACGCCATCGCCGCCCATGCGCGCCACAAGGGCGATCTGATCGTGGTCGATTTCGGCACTGCGGCGACCTTCGACGTCGTCGATTATTCGGGCGCCTACAAAGGCGGGATCATCGCCCCGGGGATCAACCTCTCGCTCGACGCCTTGGTCAATGCCGCGGCCAAGCTGCCGCGCATCGCGATCGAAGCGCCGGAGGGCACCAGCGTGATCGGCCGCACGACCGAGGAGCAGATGCATATAGGCATCTACTGGGGCTATGTGGCGATGATCGAGGGGCTGGTGGCGCGGCTGAAGGCCGAGATCGGCCGCCCGGTCCAGGTCATCGCCACCGGCGGCCTCGCTACCTTGTTCGCGACCCACACCGGCGTTTTCGACGCGATCGAGGGCGACCTTACCATCCAGGGCCTGGCGATGCT
>DASQJU010000266.1:0-4874 GCA_035630915.1 Allosphingosinicella sp. | reverse complement strand
CGGCTATGTCACCCTGCTCCGCGCCATCGTCGGCCAGCAGGTCTCGGTCAAGGCGGCCGCCGCGATCTGGGCCAGGGTCGAGGCCGCCACCGGCGGCGCCGGCGACCCCGCCAACATGGTCCGGACCAGCGACGAGGACCTGCGCGCCGCGGGTCTCTCCCGCCAGAAGATCGCCTATTCCAAGAGCCTCGCCGAGGAGGTGCTGTCGGGTCGGCTCGATTTCGACAAGCTACCGGCCGACGACGAGGAAGCGATCGCGCATCTCGTCGCGGTCAAGGGCATCGGCCGCTGGACCGCCGAGATCTATTTGCTGTTCGCCGAAGGGCGGCAGGACGTGTTCCCCGCCGGTGACCTCGCGGTGCAGATCGAGATCGGCAACATCATGGGCCTCGACGCCAAGCCGACCGAGAAGGCCGTGCGCGCCCTCGCCGAGCCCTGGAGCCCCCATCGCGGGGCCGCGGCGGTGTTCGCCTGGCACCACCGGCACCAGAGCGATATCCTGGCGAAGAGCTGACGGAGGGGCACGGCGATGATGGGCGATTTCAATCCGGGGGATCGGGTGCTGGCGCAATGGCAGGGGGACCGGCTCTGGTTCCCGGGCGATGTCCACAGCATCGGCGAGGATGGATCGGTCGCGATCCGCTATGACGACGGCACCAGCGAGATCCGCCCCGCCAACCAGGTGAAGCCCTACGACTGGCGGGTCGGCTCGCGGATCGACGCGATCTGGTCCGGCAACGGCCAATGGTATGCGGCGGAAATCATGGAGGCCGACGGGTCGAACCTGACCGTGCGTTTCCTCGACGACGGGATCGTCGAGCAGACCGTCACCGGCCGCTGCCGCTCGGAATAAGGATCAGGCCGAGCGGACTCGGCGGCGCTCGGTGAGGCGTTCGCGCAGCAGTGCGTCGAGCTCGTCCAGCGTGAACGGCTTTTCGAGGACTGCCGCGTCATCGCCCGCGGCGGCCCGCAGCGCGCGCAGCGCAGCATGTCCGGTCGAGAAGACGACCGGCAGATCGGGATCGAAGGCCGCGATCTCGCGCGCGACTTCGGCGCCGTCCATGCCGGGCATGACGTAATCGAGAATCACCAGGCTCGGCGGCTCGGCGCCGCGCAACGCGGCCAGCGCGGCCTCGCCGTCGGCGGCCTCGCCGGTCAGATAGCCAAGCTCCAGCAAAGCGCTGACGATCGTCGCACGGACCAGGGGGTCGTCGTCGACGACCAGGATTGTGTTGGCGCTTGCCACCGGAAGCCTTCTAACTCGCGCTTGCGCGCTGCGGTTCCCTATTCGGCCGCTTCGCGCAGATAGCCGGTTTCACGCAGCGAGGGAAAGGCGTCGGCATAGCCATAGTCGACGACCGCGCGGAGCCGATAGGATGCAGCGACCGGCGGGCGGCGCTGGGGGACCGGCGCCGGCGGGATGATCCGCGGCCGTCCGGACGGGCGCCGCACGACCATGTCGCGGAACCATTCGCCGACATAGGTGCCGTCGAACCGGTGCACCCGGCAGCCGACGATGCGCCCCAGCGGCGCGCCCTCGAGATCGTAAATGGTGGTTTCGAAGACAAAGCCGACGGGCTCGCCGTCGGTCGAGTACACATACATCGCCACTGAACAGTCCCCACGCGAAACGCATAGCGGGAACAACCCCACCCGCTAGCGGTATAGTGTCGCAAAGGCGGAAAAGTGGAAAGCGTCCGGCGGACCGGCTGCGACGACTTGCCTTCCCGGGAAGGCAGGCGGAATATGCAGCCCAAAGCGCGGGCGGCCGCCGCCGAAGATGTTGCAGGAGCGTCATAAAAATGGAGAGATTCGCAATGAAGTCGAGCCTGGCCGCAACCGCGGCTCTCGCCCTCGCGCTGGCCGCCCCGGCCGCGGCGCAGAACAGCACCGAGCCGGCGCCTTCCTCTTCCTCCGCGCCGAAGGCCGAGCCGGCGCCGCCGGTCGAGCCCGCAAGCCCGCCCGCCCCGTCGAGCACGGTGACGGTCGAGCCGGCCCAGCCGGTGATCGTGACGCCCCAGGTCCAGACGGCCCCGCCGCCGCCAATCACCACGATCCAGCCCGACGTCGCCTATCCCAACGGCTTCGCCGATCCCGCCGACCCCTTCGCCAACGACGTCGCGCTGAGCTACCGCCAGCGCGAAGGCTTCCCCTGGGGTCTGCTCGGCCTGCTCGGGCTGCTCGGGCTGATCCCGCTGCTGCGCGACGGGCGGCGGCGGACCGTCTATGTCGAGCGGGACGACGATGCGCCGCGCCGCGTCGTGCGACGGGAGCGGATCGAGGAGGAATAAAGGGAAGAAAAGCCCCTCCCTTTCAAGGGAGGGGATGGGGTGGGTCAGCGGAATGCCGGCTCGATGCCGGCGTTTCGCTCCTTCGGCAGTAGAGTCTTGTGGGCGCGCGGACGCGCGCACCCACCCCTCGATCCCCTCCCTCAAGAGGGAGGGGAAGGTTGGCTAGCGCGCGTCGACGAGGACGATCTCGGCCTCTTCGAGCGCCAGAATCGTCACCTTCTCCTCGCCGGTGATGGCGACTCCGTCGCGCGGGTCGGCGCGGACGCCGTTGACCTGGACCGCGCCGCCGGTCGCGACCAGATAGGCGTGGCGCGTCGGATCTAGGGCGAGCTCGGCGGTCTCTCCGGCGCCAAGCGTCGCGCCCATCACGCGGGCGGCCGAATTGATCCGAAGCGCGCCCTCGTCCCCGTCATAGCCGCTCGCCAAAGTGACGAACCGGCCCGAGCGGTCGGACTTCGGGAATTTGGCCGCGCCCCAGCCGGGCTCGGCGCCGGGCGTGTCGGTCAGCACCCAGATCTGGAACAGCGTCGTGGCCTCGTCCTCCAGATTGAATTCCGCGTGCTGGACGCCGGTGCCGGCGCTCATCACCTGGACGTCTCCGGCCGCCGTGCGGCCCTTGTTGCCCATCGAATCCTGGTGCGTGATCGCGCCTGAGCGGACGTAGGTGATGATCTCCATGTCGCGGTGCGGGTGCGGCGGGAAGCCGGACTTGGCGGCGATCTCGTCGTCGTTCCACACCCGGATCGCGCCCCAGCTCATCCGCGCCGGATCGTGATAGTCGGCGAAGGAGAAATGGTGGCGGGCGTTGAGCCAGCCGTGGTTGGCGTGGCCGAGCGACTCGAATTTGCGGATCTCGATCATCGAGGGTCCTTTCCATCACGAGCCCCTCCCTTTCAAGGGAGGGGATGGGGTGGGTGCGCGGCCCTGCCGCGCGCGAGCCTTCGGCTCGCCCCCACCCCTCGATCCCCTCCCCTGAAGAGGAGGGGAGGCGTTGGTTCACGCGGCGAGGGGGAGCTCGTCGCGGGCGAAGAGGCCGAGCGTCTCGCTGGCCTCGGCGATCGCCGCCTCGGCGGCTTCGGGCCCGAAGGCGAGCTTCTCGGCGCGGACGAAGGTCACGTCGTTGATCCCGATGAAGCCGAGCAGGATCCGGATGTGCGGCTCCTGCCCGTCCATCGCCGCAGCCGGACCCTCGCTGTAGAAGCCCGCGCGGCTCTCGATCACCACCGCCTTCTTGCCGGTCATCAGCCCCTCCGGGCCCTCGGCGGTGTAGCGGAAGGTGAGGCCGGCGCGCAGGACGTGGTCGAACCAGGCCTTGAGCGTCGAGCTCATGCCGAAATTGTACATCGGCGAGGCGATGACGAGGATGTCGGCCGCTTGCAGCTCCGCCACCAGCGAGTCCGACAGGACACGCGCGGCAAGCTCCGCCTCAGTCGCCGGCTCGCCTTTGATCGCCGCCACCGTATCGGCGGTGAGGTGCGGCAGCGGGTCGGAGCCGACGTCGCGAAGGATGATGTGGGCGGCCGGATCGGCCTCGCGCAGCCGATCGGCGAGCGTGTCGGCGAGACGGCTGGAGACGGAGGCTGCGCCATTGGCGCTGCTGGTGACGATCAGGGCGGTGGTCATTTCATTTCCCTTCGGGTGGAATTGCAGAACCCGATCTAGGAACCTATGTGTGTTGCCGATAGGCCGGCATCCGGCATTGCAGCGTTGCGAAATATGGAACACTCCTCCCCCGATCTGATCGACGTGCTCGCCTTCGTCCGCGTGGTGGAGACGGGCACCTTCGCCCGCGCCGCCGAGCGCATGGGCCTGTCCAAGCCCGTCCTTTCGCGCCGGGTCGCGCGGCTCGAGGAACGGCTCGGCGCGCGCCTGCTGACGCGGACCGCGCGCGGCGCGCAGCCGACCGACATCGGCCAGGCCTATTACGCCCGCGCGGCGGCGATCCTCGGCGATCTCGAGGCGGCGCAGGAGGTGGTCGCCGTGGCCGTGACCCAGATCGCCGGGCCGATCCGCCTTACCGCCCCGCTCTCGTTCGGCACCGCCCACCTCGCGCCCGCGCTGGCCGAGTTCGCCCGGCTTCATCCCAAGGTCGAGCTCGACATCGAGTTCGAGGACCGCACGGTCGACCTCGCCGGCGGCGGCTACGACCTCGCGGTCAGGATCGGGCGCCTCGCCGATTCCGCTTTGGTCGCGCGCCGGATCGCGCCGGTGCGCAAATGCGTCGTCGCCAGCCCGGCCTATCTGGCAGAGCATGGCCGCCCGCTCCGGCCGGCGGATCTCGCCGACCACGCGATCCTCGCTTATGGCAACGAGCAGTGGCGGTTCCGGGTCAGCGACAAGTGGGAGACGGTCCGCATCCGGCCGCGGATCCGCACCAACAATGGCGAGATGCTGCTCGCGGCGGCGCGGGCGGGCGTCGGCCTCTGCATCCTGCCGAGCTTCATCGCCGCGCCGGCGATCGAGGACGGCGGCGTCGAGGTCGTCCTGCAGGGCTTCGCGCTCGAGGAAGGCGCGCTCCACGCGGTGATGCCGCCCGGCCGCGCGGTCACCGCCCGCGTCCGCGCTTTGGTCGATTTCCTCGTC
>DASQJU010000265.1:0-2231 GCA_035630915.1 Allosphingosinicella sp. | reverse complement strand
CTGTTTCCCCGGATGCCGGCGGCGGGGGAGGTGCGGGCGTTGCTCGGAGAGATGCTGACTCCGGAGAAGGTGCAGGGCGAACTCGACTATCTCGACCGCGCCTATACCGGCGGCTTCGAGCGGCCTTATGGCTGGGCCTGGCTGCTCGCGCTCCACGCCGAGGCGCAGCGGCACGATGCCGAATGGGCGGACACTCTCGCGCCGCTCGCCGCCGCGTTCGCCGAGCGCTTCACGATCTATTTGCCCAAACTCACCTATCCGATCCGCACAGGCACCCATTTCAACACCGCCTTCGCGATGATCCTCGCTCTCGACTGGGCCGGTGCGAACGATCCCGCGCTCGCCGCGCTGATCCGCGACCGGGCGGCGGATTATTATGGGGATGACAGCGACTGCCCGGCCTGGGAGCCCGGCGGCGACGATTTCCTTTCGGGCGCGCTGACCGAGGCGCTGCTGATGCGCCGAGTTTTGGGTCCGGCGGATTTCGCTACCTGGTTCGCCGCCTTCCTGCCGCGCATCGCCGAGGGCGATCCCGCCAGCCTGTTCACGCCGGCGTTCGTCTCCGACCGCTCGGACGGGAAGATCGCCCATCTCGATGGCGTGAACTTGAGCCGCGCCTGGTGCTGGCGCGGGATCGCCGGCGCATTGGAGCCCGCGCTCGCGGCGCTTGCGCGCGAGGCGGCCGATGCCCATCTCGATGCCAGCCTGCCGCATGTCGCGGGGGATTATATGGGCGAGCATTGGCTCGCCACCTTCGCCATGCTGGCACTGGAGAGCGAATGACCGACGCACGCAACGAGAAGCTCGATATCGCCTGTCTGGCATTGGGGCGCCTGATCGCACAGCAATGCCCGCCCGGTTTCGAGAGGGCGGTGCTCAGCCTCGACCTGCACGAGGGCCGCTCGCTGGTCCGGATCATGGCCGCCGGAAGCGAGGGCGTCGAGGTCCAGATGCCGCTGAGCGAGGAGCCGACGCAGAACATCCTGGAGACGCTGCGCGCGGTCCAGAAGGAAATGGCCGAAGAAGATCCGCGTCCCTGGAAAGGGTGCCTGGTGACTTTGCGCAAGGGCGGTCATTTCGATCTGGACGTGACCTACTAAGATGCTAGAGGGCGCGGCCGAGGTTCAAGTCTTTATGCTGTAAGGACTTTCGGCTGATTTAGTTGTTGCTCGATAGCGTCGAAATGTGGGGGGCGAAGTTGCGCCGGATCTTTTTGCTTGCCGGCGCTGCATTTGCGCCGTTTTCGCCTGTCTGGGCTCAGGCCAACCCTGCGCCCGCCCCTGCGCCGGCCCCGGCGCCCGCGCCGCCGCCGGCTTCACCGCCCGCGTCCGAGCCCAACAGAACGGACGAGATCGTCGTCCGTGCCCAACCCAACCAGCGCACCGCGATCGACCGCGACACCTACATGGTGCGCGACACCGCCGAAGCGCGCACGTCGAACGCGATCGACATTCTCGGGCGAATCCCGGCCGTCACCGTCCAGCCGGACAATTCGATTCGCCTGCTCGGAACGACCGGGGTCACGGTGCTGATCGATGGCCGTCCATCGCCCAACCCGAACGTCCTGCGCGATCTCCAGGGCGGCGAGATCGAGCGTATCGAGGTCGTTTCGAATCCCAGCGCGCAATTCTCCGCTTCGGGGACCGGCGGGGTGATCAACATCATCACCAGGCGCAACGCGCTCAACGGCCTGCGGGGCTCGGTCACGGCCAGCGTCAGCCGCTACGGCGGTACGGAGCTTCGCGCCTCGCCGAGCTATACCAGCGGCGACTGGACCATCTCCGGCAATGCCGGATGGACCCGCGACTTTCGCCTCGCCGAGGTAAGGCGCGAGCGGATCAGCCTCGATCCAACCAGCGCGGCGCCCGACAGTGTCGAGACGCAGGATTCTCGGAGCCGGTTCGAATTCTTCAACGGCAACGGGCAGATCAGCTACCGGCCGACGGAGAAGCGCACGATCACGCTGCAGGGCGGCGCGATCACGGCCGACGGCCGGACCAGGACCGACTCCTTGATCGTCACCACTGCCGATCCCATCGGATTCGGACAGCTCATCACCAGCGACTTTGATTACAACGCGTACAACGTGTCGCTCGAATATCGCGAACAGGGCAGCCGTGCGGGCGAGCTGCTCACCACCTCCGTCCAGCAATATCGCTTCGACCCGACGAATGACGTGACGACCGATTTCGGTGCGGGCGCGTTCAACTTTCACTCCGACGGCTTCACCC
>DASQJU010000264.1:0-3347 GCA_035630915.1 Allosphingosinicella sp. | reverse complement strand
GTCTCGTTCGCCCAGGCGGCGGTGAGCTACGATCTCGGACGGCTGGGGATGGCGGTCGGGCATCTCGGCGCGCTGCTGCTGTTCGCCCGCTCGGGGGCGCTTGGCTGGCTGAGGCGCGCATTCGCGGCGGTCGGGCAGATGGCGGTGACCAACTATCTGACGCACAGCCTCGTCGGCCTGACCCTGTTCACCGGATTCGGCCTGTTCGGCCAGCTTGAGCGGCACCAACTCTATTACGTCGTGCTCGCGATCTGGGCGGCGCAGCTGGTCATCAGCCCGATCTGGCTGAGGCATTTCCGCTTCGGCCCGGTCGAGTGGCTGTGGCGCAGCCTGACCTACATGCAGCGCCAGCCGATGCGCAGGACCGCGGCGGCATGATCGCCGCGGCGCTACTGCTCGCCGCCGCGCAGCCCGCCGACCGGATCGGGCGGATTTACACCTATGTCCGAAGCGACCGCGACGGGGCGGAGGCGGAAATCGTGCGCGTCTACCGGCTCGACCGGACCCATATCGAGGTCAGCAAGATGCGCGAGCGCTGTACCAACGCGGCCTATGTCACCGCCACGCTCGACCTCGACCATGGCTATGCGACGCGGCTCGGGGGAGGGCGGCTCAGGCCCGATGCGGGGCGCCAGGAGTTCGCGGTGCTGACCTACGATCCCGCGGCGCGCCGGCTCGACGCGCGGATCGCGCTGCCGTCAGGGCCGATCGAGGCGCATGTCGCGGTACCCGACACGCCCTGGCACCTGTTCGACTTCGACCTCGCCAGCCTGACCATTGCCGCGCAATACCGGCGCGACCGGCGCGCGAGCATGAGCTTCGGCCTGCCTTTGGTGTGGCCCGACGACGCGCCCAATTTCTTCCGCTACCTCGGCCGTGCCGAGCTGCGCTTCGTGCGCGAGGAGCGGCACGGCGGGCGCCGGGCGCTGCGCTTCGACGCCGGGGGACCGGCATTCGGGGATCGCGGCGGCCCGATCTGGTTCGACGCTGCCGAGGGGCATATCCTCGAAGCCGCCTGGGCCATCCCCAACCACAGCGAACATCGCGACTTCCGCCTGCGGCTCACGAGCGTCAGCGACGGCGGCGCGGCCGAGTGGCGGCGACTGCTCTCGGCGCACTTCGAGGATTGCCCGGCGCAGCCCGCTTGAGTTCGGCGCGCCGCGCGCCTAACGTCCGTTTCATACCGAACCGAACAGAATCAGGAGCTCCGTCATGATCGTTTACGGATCGTCGCTGTCGCCATTCGTGCGCAAGGTCCTCGCCTTCGCCGCCGAGAAGGGGATCGAGGTCGAGCTCAAGCCTTCGGGGCTCGGCAACAAGGATCCCGAATTCCTCGAGGCCAGCCCATTCGGCAAGATGCCGGGCTTTCGCGATGGCGATTTCGCCATCTCCGATTCCTCGGCGATCGTCGCCTATATGGATGCCGTGAAGCCCGAACCGAACCTGATCCCGACCGAGCCGAAGGCGCGGGCGCGGGCGATCTGGTTCGACGAATTCTCCGACACGATCTTGTTCGCTTGCGGCGGGAAGATGTTTTTCAATCGGATCGTGGCGCCGCGGTTTCTGGGGCAGACGGGGGACGAGGAGATTGCGGCGAAGGCGGAGTGCGACGAGCTGCCGCCGTTGCTCGACTATCTCGAGCGCGTCATCCCCGCGAGCGGCTTCCTGGTCGAGGACCGGCTGACTCTGGCCGATATCGCGGTGGCGAGCCCGTTCGCCAACCTCCAGCACCTCAATGTCGCGGTCGACGGCGCGCGCCACCCGAAGCTCAAGGCCTATGTCGCGGCGATCCTCGCCAGGCCGAGCTTCGCGCCGTGGATCGCCAAGGAGGCGGCCTTCCTCGACAAGACCGCGGCCTGATGCGCGCCATCGCCGAAATCGCCTCCTACCACGCCCATGTCTATTTCGAGGGCGAAGGCGAGGCGGAGGCGGCGCGGCGGCTGCGCGAGGCGGTCGCGACACGCTTCGCGGTGCGGCTCGGCACGTGGCGCGACGCCCCGGTCGGCCCGCACGCCCGAGCGATGTACCAGATCGCCTTCCCGCCCGAGACCTTCGCCACCCTCGTCCCCTGGCTGATGCTCAACCACCAGGGCCTGTCGATCCTGATCCACCCCAACACCGCCAACCAGCGCCGCGACCATGTCGACGACCCGATCTGGATCGGCGCCCCGCTGCCGATCGACGAAAGCGTCCTGCCCGACCACGAGACCGAGCCCGAGCAAGCCGGCGAGCCGAACACCGCGCCGACGATCTAGCGGCGGCGGCCATCCCTATGCCTTTCATGGTGCCATGATGAGAGAGTTCGTCGCCATCACCGATGACGGATCGAACCTGAGGGCCTGGCTGTACCCGGAGGATCCGCTCGACGACATTGCCGATCCCCCAATCGCTAGGCCGCATGGATGGAGGATCGTCGAAGCCGACTGGCCATGCGCCGGTTGGCCATCTTGTTGAGGCCCGCTTTCCGCCCATTGCGGGCATCGTCGCCGTTCCAATAAGGGCGCCTTAACGAATTGATGCCAGTCCAAGCTCATGGCCAATTATCTCGGAAAGCGGCGCCGCGAGTTGCTGATGGCGTGGTTGGAAAAAGCTACACCTGACCAATGGCATCAAGTTGCCGACGGCTGGAACTGGGGTTCCGGCGAGGACCCGCTCAGATGGATCGTGTCGCAGCCCAACTGTGACCGTGCAACAGCGCTTCTCATCTTTTGGCGCGCCGAGCCGAGCTACTATTGGAATGGTCCTTCGGATAAGGACGGGTGGAAAGCCTCGGGAAAGTATTTTCCAGAGGATCTATACGACATGCTGGTCGAGATCGTGGCGCGCTGGCGCGCCGGCGGGTTCATCCGAAGCGAAATCGACTATCTGGCCGAAGGTGGCGGCGACGAGAGTGATGTCAGCAGCAGTGCCAAGCACCCCGCGCTGGCGATCACCCCGGATATGGGCGAAGACATTCCCGGCCGCATCGTGACCGGCCTTCACGAAGATGGGTTTGAGGAGGGCATTCCCATCGAAATCGTCGCGGCAACGCGGGGCGAGTAACTGCACCCTCACGCTTAGATATTCCGATGACGGCATGTCTGATTTCGACCCATTGCGTAAGTTCGTGCGATCGAACAGCGCCTAGATGAGGCGACCAGGGATTGAACGGCGCCGCGCTGCCGATCGACGAGAGCGTCCTGCCCGACGAGGACGGCGAGGCGGAGCCGGCGGGCGAGATCAACACGTCGCCGACTCTGCATCTCTTTGGCGACGTGCGGCTGCGCGATTAGCGCCAACTGCCATTATCTCCCACGCTGTTCCGGTTCCACGCGCCCCATTTGCCTTCTCAGGTGTTGTCCTCTGAG
>DASQJU010000263.1:0-19138 GCA_035630915.1 Allosphingosinicella sp. | reverse complement strand
AGGAGCGCAACTCGATGGGCTGGAGCCCGCTCGAGATGGCCGCCCGCTCGATCCTCGACGCGTCCTTTGCCTGGTTCTTCCTGTTCGCCGCCTGGGCCGCCTTCTACGTCGCGATGAGCTACGCCAAGCAGCTGCGCGCCGCCGACCGTCACGGTGCCATGCTCGCCCGCGAGGCGCAGGAAGCGCAGTTGCGCGCGCTGCGCTACCAGATCAACCCGCACTTCCTGTTCAACACGCTCAATTCGCTCTCGTCGCTGATCCTCTCCAAGCGCACCGACACCGCCGAGCGGATGCTGATGAACCTTTCCACCTTCTTCCGCGCCACCCTCTCCGCAGACCCCACCGCCGACGTCAGCCTCGACGAGGAAATCCGGCTGCAGCGCCTCTATCTCGACATCGAGCAGATCCGCTTCCCGGACCGGTTGCACGTCGAGGTCGACGTGCCCGCCGCCCTCTTGACGTCGCGCGTTCCGGTGCTGATCCTGCAGCCGGTGGTGGAGAATGCTGTCAAATATGGCGTCGCGAAATCGAGGAAGCCGGTGACCGTGCGGATCACCGCTTATGAGGAGGCGGGGCGCCTCCACATCAAGGTCAAGGACGATGGCGACGCTGCGCAGGCGGACGACGACAACGGCTCCACCGGGGTCGGACTCAAGAACGTCTGCGACCGGCTGACGACGCGTTACGGCTCGCGCGCCGGTTGCCTTTCCGGAGCCGATCCCGACGGCGGCTACACCGTCCATCTCTACATGCCCGCGGTGAAGGATGACTGAGGCGGCGGCGATCCGCGTGATGGTGGTCGACGACGAGCCGCTCGCGGTCGAGCGGCTCCAGCTCCTGCTCGCGCGCTGCGAGGGCGTGACCCTGGTCGGCACGGCCAATGACGGCGACGCCGCGTTGAGAATCGCCGAGGCGGTCACGCCGGATCTGGTCCTGCTCGACATCGCCATGCCCGGCATGGACGGGATCGACGTCGCGCGGGCGCTGTCCGAATCCGGCGTCGACCCGGCCGTGGTGTTCGTCACCGCGTTCGACAATTTCGCGGTCGCCGCGTTCGACGTCGCGGCGATCGACTATTTGATGAAGCCGGTCGATCCGGAGCGGCTGGCGCGCGCGCTCGAGCGCGTGCGCGGGCACCTCGCCGGCGGGCGCGAGCGCGGCGCCAGGGCCACGACGACCCATGTCGAGGAATTCTGGGTGCCCGATCATAGCGGCCTGGTGCGCATCTCCGCCTCGGACATCCACCGCGTTACCGCCGAGCGCGATTACATGCGGCTCCATGTCGGCACGCGGTCCTGGCTGATCCACCGCACGATCGGCAAGCTCGAGCAGGATCTCGATCCGACGCTGTTCATCCGCGTCCACCGTTCGGTGATCCTGCGGCGCGACACGATCACCGGCCTCTACCGCGACGATGCCGGCCATTGGACCGCGCGGCTCTCGGACGGCGGCGAGCAGCGGATCGGCCGCTCCTATGTCGACGATGTGAAGAAGTTCGCGGGCCGCTGAGTCAGCCGCGCAACCTGCGCACCAGGCTGACTCCCGCATAGATGAAGCATCCGAGCGCGCCGATCAGCGCGACCAGCGCCATGATGTGATATTGGGCCCGCTCGGCCGAGACACCGCCCTCGACGAACGGCGCCAGATCGCCGCGCAGCTCGACGGAATGGCTGAGCGACATCAGGCCGAAGGCGATTGCCAGGAACAATATGGCTTTGAAATTCATGGGCTTCGCCCTCGCCATCGACACCGGTGCGAGTATCAGGGCGCGGTAAACAAGGGGTAAGCGCGCGGCCTGCTCACCGGAAAAAATAAGGGAGACGACGATGGGGCACCGCCGTCTCCCAAGTGAGTCTGCTGCCTGGTGGGCTCAATCGGCAGCTCGGCTCACGTTCAGGCTGGCCAGCTGGACGTTGCCGCTGGACAGGTTGTGGCTCAGCCGTGTCTCGGCCGCCGCGATCGCGCGAGCCTGGCACGCGCGGCTGATTGCGATCAGCTTGAGCTGAAGCGGCTGATATTCGCCGCAGACCTGGCGGGCGGCAGCGGCGATCCGGCCCTCGAACGCCTGGCGGCCGGCCGGGCTGGACAGGTTGAGGTCGCTATACCCGACCAAGAGGGTGTCGGACGTTTCGGCGAGAGCGGGAGTGGCGGCGGCGAGAGCGGCCAAGGCGAGGAAGGTCGAACGAACGAACATCTTTCTGGTCTCCTGTTCGGCCGGCGCCTCGCCGGTCCGGAGTTGAATGTTGCGGCCCGTGCGGTTGGCGGGGGACCATATTCCGTACGGGCCGCTGAGCCCCTTTCGCGCGCCGGGGGCCCGTTCGCCGCTTCGTTTCGACAATATTGCACCGCGCTTCGGCGAATTCCCGCGCCGTTCGACGAAGCGCATATGGGATCGACCAAGTCTCCCGCGGCACGCGCAATCGGCCCGCAAGTAACTCTTCCTCCATGTCTGTCCCCTATTGGGACGGGGCAAAATCCGTGGCGGCGCGCCTCGCGCGAATGGATTATCCGCATCGCCACGAGCCTCATTCCGGGCAGGGAAAGACGGCATGGCGTTGAGCGTTTCCAGGGTGGTACGGAGCTTCAAGAGGCACAGGCTCGCCGTTTGGGCGCCGCTCGCCTTGCTCCTGCCGGCCGCGTCCTGCGTTCCCGCCGGAATCGCTTCGGCGCCGGTGCCCGAGCTCAGCCGCGCCGAAATCGCCGCTTTCACCGCGCCACTCCCTGCCGCAGCAACGGCGCAGCAAAAGACGCCGGGCTTCTCCTTCCTGATCGGCGACCAGGCATTCGCGGCCAATGCCGCGATCCCGGTGTTCAGCGGGCCCAATCCCGCAGCGGGCGCCTACGTTTTCAACGCGCGGACGCCGCTCGACCAGATGCGCTCGGTCGATTGCCTTGCTCAGGCGGTCTACTACGAAGCGCGCTCGGAGAGCGAGGGCGGCCAGCGCGCGGTCGCTCAGGTGGTGCTGAACCGGGTTCGCCACCCGGCCTGGCCGGACAGCGTCTGCGGAGTCGTCTACCAGGGGCCGATGCGGCCAGGCGGCGGCTGCCAGTTCACCTTCACCTGCGACGGCTCGCTCGCCATCCGCCCGTCTGGCCCCGGCTGGGACGCGGCGCAGCGGATCGCCGCCGAGGCGCTCGGCGGGCGGACCTACGATCCCGTCGGCCTCGCCACCCACTACCATACCAGCGCGGTCTTCCCCGCCTGGGCCCCGCGCTTGATCAAGATCGGCGTGATCGGGGCGCACAATTTCTACCGCCTGCCGGGTCTCGCCGGCGCTCCGGGCGCGTTCGACGAGGCCTATGCGGGTCGCGAGCCGTTGCCGCGGCCGGCCATGACCCTGATCGCCCGCCCCAGCGTTGCGCCGGTGCCGATTTTCGCTGCCGCCGGCGCGGTGCCCGCCGTGATCGCGCGCCCGGTTTCGGACATCGCGCCCGATCCGCGCTGGACTTCGAGCAACCTGCCAACCTCGACCGTGCGCGAGGAGCACGCCCAATCCGGCCAGTGGCGCGACGACGCGCCGGCCGCGATCACCGGCCGCTAGGACTCGATCCGGGTCAGCCGCGCGGCGGCGACCGCCAGGCTCGGAATGCGGGCCAGCCCCATCATCGCCGCCCGTCCGGACCGCTGTCCGGCCATCAGCCGCAGCGTCTCGGCAATGCGCACCGGACGCGCCGCGCGTCGCGCGAAATCGCGCTGCCAGGCATCGGACCGCGTCCCGGAAAGGCGGGCATGGGCGGCGGCCACGCCGCTCGCCAGCGCGATGGCGATCCCGTCGCCGGCGAGGCTCGCGATCACTGCCGCCTGATCGCCCAGCCGGTAGCGTCCCGGCGCGGTTTCCCGCGCCTGCCAGCCATAAGGCACGCCGGCGACCGCTTCCCACTGCGCTGGCAGCGCGCCGCCGATCCGCTCGCCGAGCAGCGGCGCTTGTTCGATCAACGCGGCAACCAATTCCTCCGGCTTGGCCCGCATTCGCGCCCGCGAGACAGTGAGGCAGAGATTGACCGCCCCATCCTCCTGCAGCAGCAGGCCGGCATAGCCGCCGTCGTAGAGGTGAAGCTCGATCGTCCCGGCGAGCGCCGAGATCGTTTCGGGCGACGGCGTCAGAGCGGCGCGCAGGCCGACCGAGACCGGCCTGCCCCCGATCTCTCGGCCGGCGCCGCGCAGGTCGTGCTTGCCGGTGGCGATGAAGATCGCGTCAGCCTCCATCTGCTCCCCGTCGTCGAGGCGGACGGTGCGCCCGTCGATGGCGCGGACGGCGCGGCCGCGCAGCACGCAGGCGCCGGCCGTCTCGGCAAGGTCCAGCATCGCCTGGTCGAGGCTGCGGCGGGAAATCCCCGCGGCCGCCCTCGGCAGCGCGGCCTCGACCATGCGCCTGCCCGAAACCAGCCTCAGGCGGTGGATCGGCCGGGCGCCGAGCGCCGCCGCGTCGAGACCGAGCCGCTGGAGCGCCGCCAACGCGTCCCAGCCGAGAAAACCGCCACAGACGATATCGCGCGGGCCGCGCGCGCGCTCGATCAGCACCGGCATCGCCCCGGCCCGGCCCAGAGTGATCGCCGCGGCCGCGCCGGCCGGGCCACCGCCGATGATCAGGGCAGAGGCGTGTCGCACGGGACCAGAATCACTCCGCCCGCTCGAAGTGAAAGCCCTCCGCCGCGAGGCCCGGGCCGAAGGCGAGCGCGACGCCCTTCCTGACGTCGGGCCGACCGGCCAGCTCGGACAGCACGAACATCAGGGTCGAGGAGGACATGTTGCCGTAGCGGGCGAGGATGTCGCGCGAGGCGAACAGGGCGCCCTGCGGCAGCTCGAGCCCCTTCTCGACCGCATCGAGGATCGAGCGCCCGCCCGCATGGACCGCCCAGGAATCGATCTCGTCCGCGCCCCAGCCGTTGAACAGGGTGGCGCGGACCTCCTCGCGATCGAGCGCGTGCTGGATCCTGCCCGGAACCTCGCCTGACAGGGTCATCTCGAAGCCCGTGTCGCCGATATGCCACTGGATCAGCTCGGCCGAATCCTCGAGCTGCATCGAGAAGAGGTGGCTCATTTCGAACCCTACGGGATCGGCCGTGACCAACGCCGACGCCGCACCGTCGCTGAACTGGAGCATGGCGAGCAACTGCTCGAGCTGCTGAGTTTGCTGGAGATGGAGCGAGCAGAGCTCGACGGTGACCGTCAGGACGCGCGCGGACGGGTCGGATCGCACGATGTGGAATGCCGTGCGCAGCGCGCAGACCGCCGCGTAGCAGCCCATGAAGCCGACCAGGGTGCGCTCGACATTCTCGAGTCCCAGTTGGCGGGCGATGATCTGGTCGATGCCCGGCGCGACGAAGCCGGTGCAGCTGGCGACGACGAGATGGGTGATGCCGTCGAGCGCCACCTTCCGGCGCAGGCCTTCGATGGCCTGGAGCGCCAGCTCTGGGGCTTCTTTCGCGTAGCGCTGCATCCGGGTCGAGGTCGGCGGCATCGCGCCGTGGTAGAAGCCGCCGGGGTGGTCGTGCGGCAGCCCGCCGGGCGCCGGCTCCAGCACCGACCAGCGATGCTCGATTCCCGACCGCTCGGCCATCCGCATGAACAATTTGCGCATCCGCGGGTCTTCGACCTGGCCTTCGGCCCAGTCGATGAACAGCTGGTGCACGTCATGTTCGGGGACGACGCCGGCGACGGCGTTCACATAGGCACGCCTCGAGTCCACTAGGCTTCCTTTCCAGCCAGCGCCCCCGGCTTCATCAACGGCTAGCCTTGCCCAAGGGTCCTGGCAATACAGGACATTACGGGTTGACGAGGGCCGCGAAAAAGACGGGCGGACCCGAAGGCCCGCCCGCAATGTGAAACGGGATGCGGCGTCTCCGTTCCACCCCTAGGTCGTCGCCGGCCTCAGTCCGTGTCGCCGCGGCGCATGCGCTGGGCGGCCTCGCGCATCTCGCGCGCGCCTTCGCGCATGCCGCGCGCACCCTCTTCCATATCGTTGGCGGCGTCGATCAGCTGGTCGTGGGTGACATGGTGGCCACGCTGAGCCTCCCGGGCGATGATCTGTTCGCGCTGGGCCCGGTCGCGGAAGCGCGCGGCTTGCTCCTCCATCCGCCGCGCGCCGGATTCCATGCCCACGGCGCCGCTCTCCATCCCGGTCGCGCCGTTGGCCATCGCCAAGGCGATTGCGGGCTGCGCGGCCCGCACCGCGACTTGCGCCTCGCGCATGGCAGCCGCGATCTCGACGCGATTCACTCGCCTGACCTCGACCTGCGCGTGCTGGACCGCGCGGCGGATTTCGCGAGACATGCGCGCGCTCTCCGCGGGGGACATGTGGCGAGCGTGCGGGCGGGCCTCACGCATCGCCTCCTGCACGGCCTCCTCGATCTCCTCCGGATCGATCGCGCCTGCCGCGGACGTCGCCTCGGCGACGATCGTCGGGATCTGCGGCAGCACCTCGGCCAGCGCCGCCTGAACGACCGGCGTGACGTCGGGAGTCGGAGCTACGGGTGCCAGCGGCGCGGGGGGTGCCGACGGCGCATCAGGAGTGGCCGGTGCCGCGGGCGCGTTGGGTGCGATTGGTGTGGGTGGCGCGGCGGGCGGCTCCGGCGCGGCCGGAGCTTGGGCAGCCTGGACAAGCTGCATGGCGGCCACCGGCGCGGCGATGCCGATGCACAGCACGGCGGCGATCGCCGTCCACGGCGAGCCCGCGGGCCGCTCGCGCATCTGCCGGTCCAGGATCGCCCGGACCCGGCGGGAAAGAGCACTGCCCGACGGGGCGATGCTGTTCGCCGGGATCATCCGGCCGTTGACCTGGGCCCAGCTGAGCAGGGTCCGGGCATAAACGGTCGGCTCCACGCGCTCGGCGGCGGCGCAATCGGCGGCCTCCTCGGCCTGCTGGACGACTTCGCGCTCGAGCAGCCAGACCAAAGGGTTGAACCAGAACAGGGTGGCGGCGAGCCGGGTCAGCATCAGCGCCGGCCAGTCGCGCCGGGCGACATGGGCCATTTCATGGGCGAGGATCGCGTCCGCCTCTTCGGGCTGCGCCAGCGTGTCGGGATCGATCAGGATCACCGGGCGCCTCCAGCCCCAGCTCAGCGGCGAGGGTACGGTGTCGCTGACCAGCAGCCGGACCGCCTCGGAATCGGGGGCCGTCCAGCGCACGCGATCGAATGCGGCTTGCCATTCGGGACAGTCGACCATGCGGCCGGAACGAGTCCAGCGGCCGAGCATGAACAGACCTGCCGCCAGCCGCGCGCCGACCATCAGCAGCCCGCCAATATAGAGGAGGAGGACGAGCGGTGTGGGATCGTCCCAGATGGTCGGCGGCGGAGCGGCGAGGGGCGCGCCGGCGGGAAGCGCGGCCTGCAGCTCCGGCGCCGCGGCGTAGAAAGCGGGGATCGGCGCCGGCTCGGGCGCGGCCCAGGCGACGATCTGGAGCGACGGCAGCGCCAGCGCGATGAACGGCAGCAGCAGCAGCATGCCGACGCCGAGCCTCAGCACGAGTGCCCGGTCGGCCGCCGCGCGCGAGCGCAGCACATAGGCAAGGCCAAGCGCGGCGCCGCTGATCAGCGCGGATTTCCAGGCCATCTCGCCGAAGAAGGACACGTCCATCACCCACGCTCCTCTGCATCGCGGATCGCCTGCATCAGCGCTTCCGCCTCGTCAGCCGACAGGCTCTTGGTCAGGCCGAGCAACGCCGTCGCGGCGTTCGCGGCCGAGCCGTCGAAAAAGGTCTTCACCATCTGATTGAGCGCCGATTCGCGCACCTTCGCCGGCCGCGGCACGCTCGAATAGACATAGGTTTGGTCGGCCACGCTATGGCGCACCACGCCGCGGCCCTCGAGCCGGGCGAGAAGGGTGCGGACCGCCGAATAGGACGGCGGGTCCTTCATCGCCGCGCGCAGTTCGGCGGCGGTCGCCTGGCCGGCGCTGCACAGAAGCTCGAACAGCTCGCGTTCGCGCCGGGGAAGAGAATCGATCATCATGCCTCTTTCATCTGCTACCGTTGTAGCATGCCACAATTGTAGCACGATGCAAGTGCGTTTCGTCCCGCGCTTTCATCGTTTCGTCTCCGAAAGATGAAGCGCCGATGAACCGGACCCGATTGCGCCGCGCCCCGGGAGGGCGATATTATCGCGCCAAAGGGGGATCATCATGCACCGTCTTGCCGCCTTCGCCATGCTCATCGCTGCCGCCGCGCCGGCCGCCGCGCAGCAATCGAGCGAGCTCGCCATCGGCCCCGCGGACCACCAGCTGCGCGGCACCCTGCTCGTGCCGCAGTCGCCCGCGCGCGACGCCGAGCCGGTGCTGATCCTCGCCGGCTCGGGCCCGACCGACCGCGACGGCAACAGCCCGATGGGCGTCGCCGCCCAACCCTACCGCCTGCTCGCCGAGGCGCTCGCCGCGCGCGGCATCGCCACCCTGCGGGTCGACAAGCGCGGCATCGCCGCCAGCGCGGCGGCGGGCCGGTCCGAGACGGAGCTTCGCCTCCAGCACTTTGCCGACGACGCCCATGCCTGGGCGGCCGAGCTGAGGCGGCGAACCCATGCCCGTTGCGTCTGGCTGCTCGGTCATAGCGAAGGGACGCTGCACGCCTTGCTGGCCGCGCAGGACCCGCGCGACCTTTGCGGCATCATCCTCATCTCCAGCGTCGGACGAAAGCTCGGCGACATTATCCGCCAGCAACTCGAAACCCCGGCCAACGCACCGGTGCGCGAGGAGGCGTTGCGCATTCTCGCCGAGCTCGAGGCTGGCCGGACGGTCCCGGGCGAAGGCATGAATCCGCTGCTCGCGCCGCTGTTCCGGCCGAGCGTTCAGCCGTTCGTGATGTCGATGCTGGCCGCCGATCCGCCGGCGCTGGCGCGCGCCTATCGTGGCCCGATCCTGGTCGTCCAGGGCACCACCGACCTGCAGACACGCGTGGCGGACGCCGAGGCGCTGGGCGCCGCCCGGCCGGGCATCACGGTGCGGATCATCGAGGGAATGAATCACGTGCTGAAAACGGCGCCGGCGGACCTGGCCGCCAACGCGGCGACCTACCGCGACCCGGCGCTGCCGCTCGCGCCGGGGCTGGTTGATGCAATCGCCGGCTTCATCGGCCCCAATTAGCGGGGATATTTTGCGTCCATATAGGCGAGGCTTTCGCGAACGAGCTCTTCGAGCACCGTCTGGTCCACGTCGGAGAGGCGCTTGATGTAGAGGCAGCACTTGCCGGAGCGGTGCCTGCCGAGCCGGTCCAGCAGCTCCTGTTGCCGGGGGATGTCGCCGAGCAAATAGAGCACCAACTCCTTCGCTCGCGGTGAGAAAGCGAGCCGCGCCGATTCGCCCTCGTGGCCGCTATCATATTTGTAGTGGTAGCGGCCGAAGCCGATGATGCTGGGCCCCCACATCGCGGCCGGCTCGCCCGACAGACGCTCCATCAGCGCGAGAATGGTGCGCGCATCCTCGCGCCGCTGTGGATCGGGGACGGCGTCGATGAAAGCATCGACGCTCGCGCCGGTCGCCTTGGTCTTGTTCTCCGCCATCTCCCCCTCTCCTCTATGCCGGCGGCTGTCCCCCGCTCGCCATTGGCGTCGCGACTCCACTTTCCGCGCCGCTGCAGATTTCGGCAAGCGGGATGATCGCCTTGGTCTCGTAGACTTCGCTTTCCGGATCGACCCGCATCTTGACCATCACGCGGAGAAACGGATCTGCGCAACTGGCCTGAATCTCGAAATAGCGGTCATCGACGTCGCGCGGCTCGAGCCGAAGCGGAGACCACATGAAGAGCGGCCTCACGGATTCGCGCGGGAGATCCCGATTTCCGCTTCGCCGTCTTATGCGATCGAGGTCCTTGTCGATGCATGCGTTGATCTGGGCGACGTCGCGGTCATGCGCCCCGCCGCGGCCGTTGGGACGATCGTACGGGATGGGTTCCGCGACCGGCTCGAGCCGCATCTCCTCGGGCGCGCCCGGGTTTCGCGTCACGCGATCCGCCCGCCCTGGCCGGAACAAGGCCAGCGCGATGCACTTCATCTCGACCTGTCGTGCGCCATTGTTCGTCAGCAGCACGCGGATGCCGAGAAGGACGTTGCGCCGGGCGCCGCTGCGCGCGGCACCGGGCTGGGAAAGGAGAGCCCGCGCCGCATCGACCGTGAAGGTGATGCTTGGTTTGTCCTTCCGCTCGAGGAAGTAGACGCCGACCGCGATGAACAAGGCCACGACCGTCGCGACGCCGGCGATGCCCTGCGCGACGCTCGACAGGCCCTGGTTTCGCGGATCGAGGGCCATGCCGGCCCACAGCAGAACCCCGGTCATGATCGCCGCCGCGAAGAACCATCTGAGCATGACAGAAGCGGTAGCCGAGGGCGCTATAGCGACGCAGAAAGCGACGAACAGAATGACCGTCAGAACGAAATAAAGATGGCGCTTCCAGAATTCCTCGTCACGGCCCAGCATAATCCGATCCCCGCCTGTCGCGCGGAGACTAACAAATCATCGAACTTCTATCCACGGCGACTTGCCGGCAAGCGCCAGCCTACCGCGCGGGCCTGCGGAAACGATAGACGACTCGATCGGTATTTCCGCGAATCGACGGATCGAAGACCAGCTTGGTGTGGTCGTCCTGCGGGTTGCGGAGGACGTTGGATTCGCCGGCGAAGACGAATCCGGCGCGCTCGAAGTCGGCGCGGATCGTCGCCGGATCGATGCGGTGGGTGGCGTTGACCTCCTCGCGCGTTTCGCGGCCGGGGTTGGCCACATGGTCGATCACCGCGATCGTTCCGCCGGGCTTCAGCGACTGGAAAACGGTGCGCAGAAAGCCGGCCGGATCCATCCGCGGGAAGTGGTAGCGGTCGCTCTGCCAGTAGGTGTCGTGATAGTTGAGGTTGATCATAACGAAATCGAAGGCGCGTTCCGGCAGGCCGAGGGCGTCCGCCGGGGCCGCGAACCAGGCGACGTTTGGCGTCCGTTGCCGGATCGCGCCGAGCGCCGCCCGCGACTGATCGTTGACGAAATTGGCCGGCTCCCAGGCGAGCACGCTTCCCCGCGGCCCGACCGCGCGGCCCATGATTTCGGCAAAATAGCCGGTGCCGGTGAACAGATCGAGTGCACGGTCCCCGCGCCTAAGGCCGGCGAAGCTCAGCACTTCGGCAGGCTTGCGGCCGGCGTCTAGCGCGCGCGCTTCGGCCGGACGGTCGGCGGCGGCGACCGCGGCGGCGACGTCGGCCGGTGCAGCCGGGGCGGCGGCGAGCGGCATCGTCAACAGGGCGGCGGCAATCAGGCAACGCTTCAGCATTTCTCTTCCCCTTCCCAAGTTCGTCAGGCGGCGCGGGCCGCCGCCTGCTCCATCAGCACCCGCAGCGCCGCGTGCGCCGAGAGCGCCGCCCCTTCCTGCCAGAAGGGAACGTAGCTCAAATGCTCGCCGGCGAAGACAATCGGGCCTTCGGGACGCAGCATCTCGGCATATTGCGCGCCGCGCGGCGCCGTGCCGCCGGGCCCGCCGCCGAACACCGGCCCGATCGGGCCGACGCCCTCGGACCAGGGCGTCAGCGGCCACGAGACGGTGACCGGATTGGCGAGCAGGCGCGACTTGCCCGGATGCAGCGCCTCGACCGACTCGCGGCAGATTCGGAAGCGCTCCTCATGGCTCATCGCCGCAAACTGGGCCGGGTGGTCCTGCCCGGTCCAGCCCGAGGAATAAGCGGTCACCAGCACGCCCTTGGCCGAATGCCAGCCGGTCGATGGATAGAAGATGTTCTCGTTGGACCGGTCGGTCCAGGCGAGCCCGCCGTAAATCCCTTCCTCCTCCCAGAAGCGAGGGCTCTCGAAGCCGACCTTGGTGCTCGGGAGATAGGGGATGTCGGCGATCGCCGCGCGCTTGGCCGGCGAGAAATCGGCGGGAATGCGCGCCAGCAGATTCAGCGGCAGCGTGCAGATGCAATAATCGGCCTCGGTCGCCTGGCTCCCCGACCCATGCTCGATCCTGACTCCGTTTGCGGTGCGGCGGATGGCGGTCACCGGGCTGCTCAAGCGGACCGCGGGGCGGACCTGATCGTAAAGGGCGTAGGCGATGCGATCCATGCCGCCGACCGGCTGGAACATCGGCATCTGCATGTCGAAAATATCGTCGAACATTAGCGGCAGGCCGACATTGGGGCCGAGCGCGACCAGATCGGCGAGACTCATGCCGGAGACGGTGCGGCCGGTCTCGGCATAGGCGCCGGGGAGCGGATCGAAGCCGGACCGGCCGTCCGGCGCATAGCCGCCGCGTTCGTTGAGGCTGCCGTAGAAAGCGAGAAACTGGCGCAGCGCATTCTTGTCGCCGCCGCTCAGCTCCTGGTCGAGCGCCCCTTTGTCGACCGCCTTGGCGAGCAGCTCAATGAAGCGGCCGCGCGTGTCGTAGGCGAGCTGGCGGTTGGTGAAGACGTGGCCGCCGATCTCGGAGCGAACGGCGCGGTTCTGGTTTACGAACACCTCGATCGGCACGCCGAGCGTGCGCGCATAACCGAGGATCGTGTGATGATGGTGCGGCAGGCGCGCGGGCCCGGCATTGAGGTAGAGGCCGTCCGAGAACTGGCAGATCTGGTCCGGCCGCCCGGTCTGGACGACACGGTCGCCGCCGCGCAGCGTCCAGGAACGTCCCCCCACGCGGTCGCGCGCCTCGATCACGGTCACATCCCATCCGGCGCGGCGCAGCTCATAGGCGGAAACGAGGCCGGCAATGCCGGCGCCCAAGATCACCGCCTTGCGCCCGCGCCCGCTGCCGCGCGGCAGCTCGAACGGCGCGGCCGAAGCCGGCGGCACGTTGAGCAGCCCCATCGCCTCCATGCCGAGATAGACCGCGGAATAGCCGCCAACCGCGCCGAGGCGCTCGAGGAACATGCGCCGGGTGAGGCTCATCGGCCGGGCTCCGCCGCCGTGACCTCGATCTCCACCAACCAGCCCGGATCGACCAGAGCCGAGACCTGCATCGTCGCGCGAGCCGGCCGGCTCGGCTGTTCGGCCGTACCGAAAAACTCGCGATAGGCGGTCATCATGCCGGCGAAATCCATCCGCGCCTGGCCTGGCGGCGCGACCAGGAAGACGCGCATCATGACCACGTCGCCAAGGCCGAGATGGTGCGCGGCGAGCTCCGCCTGGATCTTGCGCAGCACCGAGCGAGTCTGCGTTGCGGTGTCGCCGAAGCGCTGGACAGAGCCGGCCGGCGCGGCCGGATCGACGGGATCTGGGACGGTGCCGCTGACGTAGACGAGGCGGCCGGGCGCTGGGATCGAAACCGATGTCGAGATTGGCGCTTCGCCGCCGCGCCGTTCGATCTGCTGGGCGGCCGCGGCACCCGCGAGACCGGCGATCGAGACCGCAAGCAGAACGTGTCGCATCGACCGGTTCCCCCCGATAATTGGCGCCATCCTAGCCCGAAAGGGCGGCTTCGTCATTGCGCGTATCGGCGAAGGCGCGAAGCCGTTCGACGAACGGCCCTATTGGGTCGGCTTCGATCCGGTTGCAGCCGCGCCCTGGGCCGCGCCCATCTGCTCCATCGCGCATTGCTGGGTGGCGGCGCGCAAGGCGGGATCGGACGGATCGGCGCTGCGCAGGTCGGCGCCCGACTTGCCCTCCATGTAGCGGTCGATCGCGCAGCCGCAGAGCCGCTCCCAATTGAAGCCGGCGGGCATCGGCGTGCCGCGCGAAGAGGAGATGCAGGATTCGACGGCGGTGCGGCGGAATCCGTCGCGTATCCCGTTGTCGAACGCGCTGCCTTCGCCGCAACCGGTCGAAGCAAGGAATATGGTGACCGTGCCGCCGATAAGGATGAACCGCATGTCGAGCCCCCCTTCCCGGCAAGCTTAGCAGCAGGAGCAGCCAAGACAAAGGATGCTTGTCAGTTGCGAGAGAGAGAATAAGCTGAGGTGCGGAGGCGCAGATGACTGCGTTCGAATTCGTCTTTTCGCTGTTCGGGCTGCTGCTCGGCCTCAGCCTCGCCGAGGTTCTCGGCGGCCTGGCGCGGACGCTCAAGCAATGGCGGCTGGTGCGGCTCGGCTGGCTGACGCCGCTGCTCGGCCTGCTCGTCATGCTCGATCTCACCTCGTCCTGGGCTTTGGCTTATTCGCTCAAGGAGGCGATCCCGGCCAATTTCCTGACCCTCGTCATCGGTCTGTTCGTCACCGGCCTCTACTTCCTCGCCGCGACCCTCGTCTTCCCCGACGACGCGTCCAAATGGGCCGACCTCGACGACTATTATTTCGAGCACAAGCGCCAGGTCCTCGGTGGCATGCTCGCCTCGCGCGTGCTGGCGCGCGCCGCGCAGTTCGGGCTCGGCGCGGCGGGATGGGCCTACCTTCCGGCCTTCGCCGCGTTCGTCGTCCTCGCGCTGATCCTGATGTTCGTGAAGGGCAGGCGGCTCAATCTCGCGATCCTGCTGCTGTTCCTGTCGCTCTATCCGCTGTTCGCCGCGCTCGGGCTGGTGCTCGAGCTCTAGAGGCGCGAGAGGATCTCCGCCTTCTTGGCTTCATAATCCTCGGCAGTGATCAGACCCTGGTCGCGCAGCGCGTTCAACCGGGCGAGACGCTCGGCCAGATCGTCACCGCCCCGCGCCGCTTCGCCTGCCCGGTCGAGGATCTGGCCCAAACTCGCGGCCGCGGCGGGCGCGGCAGCCAGCGTCCGCTCGAGCCGCCGCCGCATCAGCGGCGCGGCGACGAAGCGCAGCAGGAGGAAGAGGATCGCGGAGTAGATCAGGAAAGCGAGCCCGGCCGCGCGGAAGGTGATCTCCTCGCTCTCGCCCTTTCCGCCGCCCGTCTGGCAGTAGATCTGCCGAGTCACGGTATATTCGCCCGGGCGGTACGAAGCGCCGTGGGATTCGTAACGCACCTCGCCGCCGCACAGCAAAGCGGCGCCGGGATAGGCGACGGGCGGATAGATGGCCGTGCCGGCGGTGGCGATCATCAGGGCGGCGAACAGCGCGATCGCCAGCGCGACGCAGCCAATCCCCCTCATCCGCATGCCCGCCATCGCCGTCCCTCCCGAGGCCTGCGCAATTCTAGCGCGGCGCGCGGCAAGTCACTAGGCTCGGGCCGTTGGATAGGAGGGAGAGGTTGGGATGACCGTGCCGGTGCCCGTGCTGATCGCGATCGGCGCCGCGTTCGCGCTGCTGCTGTTCCTGCTTCTAAGGCGCCGGGATGGGAATCGGGACCTCGTTGCCCCGCCGCCCATGGCGGCCGAACCGCGCCCCTCGTTTCGCCCGCCCCCCGCCTCTATTGGCGCGGATCTTCCCGCCGACGTCGAGCAGGAGGTCCGCTTGCTGGCGGCGGAGGGCCGGAAGATCGAGGCGGTGAAGCGCGTTCGCGAGGTGACTGGGCTCAGCCTCGCCGACGCCGTCGAGGTCGTAAAGCGGCTTTAGGGCCGGCGCGGGCGGGGCGGAGATGCCGTGATCTGCATGCTCCGCGGCGGACCGAGAAGGTCCTTTTCTTCGCTGCGCCGCATCAGACCGCGCAGGAAAAGGAACACGAAGAGGGCCAGCGGGGCCAGCACCCACAATGGCAGATCGACGTCCGTCAGCCAGCGCGGCAGCGACAGACCCTCGAACCAGGAGCTGCGTTCGGGGCGCGGAGCGAATCGAGGCTCCTCGTCGGGCGCGGCCTGCGGCTTGTCGATCGGGGCCGCGACGACCGGAGACGGCGGCGCGGGCGCCTGGGCGAGGCGCCGCGCGACCGCCGCGGCGAGCGCCGGATCCTCCTCGCCGGCGCAGGCGATCAGGTCGCTGCCCATCATCGGCGGAACCCGGGCGCCTTCGAGCATCGGCAGCGCCCCGGTCGGCCAGCGCGGCATGAACCGGCCGACCGCGCAGCCGCAGACCGATTCGCGGGTATCGGCGGTGAACCGTTCGGCGGCCGCCAGATCGACGACGCAGACCGCGAGCGCCCGGTCTCGGTAACGCGCTCGAATGGGGTCGGTCTCGTCGGCCGTCGGCTTCTGCGCCACCAGTGGCGCCGCCGCGAGGAAAAGGATCAGCAGGAGGGGCGCGCGCAGGATCATGAATCGCAGCCTAGCAAGCGCCGCCGCGCCGCGCCATCTTCCGCTTCACCGCGGCGCCGCGCGCGGATAAGGGCGAGCCATGGCGGGACGGCTGCATCTGGTGTGTGGAAAGATTGCGGCGGGCAAGTCGACTCTTTGCGCGGGGCTCGCGGCGTCGCCCGGCACGGTGACGATCGCCCAGGATAGCTGGCTCAAGTCTCTGTTCGGCGACGAGCTCAGGGAGGTCGCCGACTATGTCCGCATCGCACCCAAGCTCAACGCCGCAATGGGGCCACATGTGACCGCTTTGCTGGAGGCGGGGCTCGATGTCGTGCTCGACTTTCCGGCGAACACCAGAGCGACCCGCGCCTTCTGGCGGGACGCCGCCGAGGCCGCGGGGGCACGGGCCGTGTTTCACTTCATCGACCTGCCCGACGAGGTCTGCCGCGAGCGGCTGCGGCGGCGCAATGCGGAGGGCGGGCACGAATTCGCCGCGAGCGACGCGCAGTTCGATCAGATCACCGCGTATTTCCAGCCGCCGGCGAAGGACGAAGGGCTGACCATCGTCCATGCCGAAGCGGCGGCGCAGGCGGGGGATTGAGGGAGCAAGATGGACGATCGCCAGCAAGCAATGAGGGACTTCCGGCGGATGATGGGCTGGATCGCGCTGGCCGGCGTGCTGATGGTCATCGGCGCGCTCTGGTATCTCTCGCTCTACGAGCCGCTGCGGCTGCACATGGTGGTCGCCACCATCCTCGGCGTGTTCTTCTCGATCCTGCTCGGCTCCGGCCTGTTCGCGGCCGCCTTCTTCAGCGACAAGAGCGGGCACGACCGCGACGTGACCGACGCCACGCGCGGCGCGCAGGATCGACCGGACCAGACGCCACCGCCCGATTAGGCGGCTTGCCGGACGCGCCGCGCCGGATATCATGCCGACACCAAAGACAAGGGGAGCACGGCATGGGGCTGCGTAGTCATTCCACTTTGACGGCGATCGCCGCGCTGACCGCGGCGGGGCTCGGGGGCTGCAACGACCAGGCGGCGAAGGCCGACGGTAACGCCATGAATATGGCCGGGACACAGACCGCAGCGGCCGATCCCGTCGCGCGGGGCCGCTATCTGACGACCGTGATGGGCTGCGTCGATTGCCACAATATTGGCTCATTCGGTCCCAATCCGGACGAAGGCCATCTGCAGGGCGGCACGGTCGGCTTCGAGATGCCGGGCATGGGCGTCTTCTATCCGCCCAACCTTACCCCTCATCCCGACGCCGGTCTCGGCCGCTGGAGCGAGGAGCAGATCGTCACGGCACTGCGCACAGGCCGCCGGCCGGACGGTCGCGTGCTCGCCCCGATCATGCCGTGGCGCAATTATCGGATTCTCGAAGATGCCGATGCTGCGGCGATCGTCGCCTATTTGAAGTCGCTGCCGCCATCCGATCATCGCGTGCCGGGGCCGGCGACGCCCGAGACCGCGCCGCAGCCCTACCTGACCGTCCATCCGCCGGCCGCTCCGCCAGCGCGCTGAGGAGCACAGACCATGCGCAACGCACGCCGCATCTCCGCACTCGCCGCCGCCGCGCTCGCAGGCTGCCCCCGCCCCGGCAGCGCTGCCGCCGCACTACTAGCGGCTCGCCGAATTGCGCGCGGTGCTCCGCCAACCAGGGGGTCATCGGAGCGCTGGGCGGGGCACTGATCGATCGCATCGATTATGTGCGGACCGACTGCGTAATCGGGTCGTCGACCCCGTCGAAACAGTCCCGTGCCCCGGCCACCTCCGCGCCGCCTCCGCCTCCGCCGCGGCGCAGTCGAGCGCGAACTCGACGTCGCGCTTGCGCCTCCTCTCGGCGCAGTCCCGATGCATCCCGATGGCGGCGGCCGCCGCCACACCGTTCCCCGTCCGCCGCAAATGCTCCAGATACGCCGCCCGCCGCTCCGCCATGAACCGCTTCACCTTGCGGCGGCGGGGTTTCTTGCCACTGCTGGCCTCGTCCATTCTTTGTTCTCCGATTCGCGCACTGAGAACAAAACCAGATCGCGAACGATTTGTCAAATCGGCGAACCAAATAGGATTGCCATTTGAATCAGGGGGCCGACGGATAAATCGTACTTGGCGGCAGTGCGGTCGCGCCGTCGCGGCGCCAGATGAAGGCGATCTCGGTCTCTCGGGGCACCCCGTCAGGGGCAAAGACGCCGCGAACACGGATATAGCCGGCGACATGCCCCCAGCACCCGACATCGAGCTCGGTCAGCCCCTGCATCCCTCCGAGGAACTCATCGATGCGCCGGCGGTCGGCGGCGTTGGATCGCCGGCCCATGCCCCGGACCTCGATCACCCGAGTCCCGACCCTGCCTCGGCGAAACTCGGCCGAGATCGTGCCGATGACCGGACATTCCGCGGTCACCCGTTGCGTGAGCGACGAGGGGAACACCCAGCCTTCATTGAGCGGCCCCGGGCCGGCGGCCTGCAGCAAGGCCGCGAGGATCGCAATCATGGTTTCCTCTCCTGAGTGGTGTCGCGCTCCCAGCCCTCGTGCTGCAGCGTCAGCTTCTGGATCGCCACGGCATTGGCGTTGGCATCCAGGTCCGGCAACGCGGCGAACTCCGACGGCCGGCACCGATGGATGTTGTAGGCGGCGGCCTTCCGCCCGGCTTCGTCATAGACCTCGAGCGTGATGTCCCGGCGGAGATCCTTGAGCGGCCCGTCCCGATTGCCCGGTCCGCTTTGTGGACCGCCGATCGTCGCGTCGCGAGGGTTCCAGAGCGTGCTCGCCCATTGCTCGAAGGCGCTATCGTAAGTGACTCCGCGCTCCAGAGTGATCGGCGCATGGTCGCTCTGGCCCGGCACGCGCCACGGAGCCGAGGGAGCGCCGCCTGCCCGGATCACCGGCGTCGTCCGCTCCAGCGCGCTGACCTTGGCAAAGCCGGCAACATATTTGCCGTCCCACTTCACCCGGAATCTGTAGACCCGATAGGGATCCTGGCGCGAGGCCGGCTTGGGGAATTTGCTGTTGGGTGGCACGATTTTTCCCTCCTCGCATGATCGATGCGGCTGATGTCGCCCGAACAAGGTCCGAATCTCGGAGCGCTTCGAGCCTTCAGGCCCCTATTGTCACCCAATGCACCAAAGGACCCAAAGAAGCCCCCCTCGTTCAGCATGAAGGCTCAAGATGCGACGGCGATC
>DASQJU010000262.1:0-4546 GCA_035630915.1 Allosphingosinicella sp. | reverse complement strand
CATTGGGACCATTCGCCGGAGCGAGCCGCGCAACGGAGCAGCATCGCCGGCGTCACCGGCCCCGACGCCGGCCCCGTCCTTGTCCCGATTTCGGACGGGCCGAATGGAGACAAATCGGCCGCGCTGCGATAGTCTTGGGGGTCAGGGGAACCGGGACATGAAACTGCCTGCGAACCTATTCCGGGGCCGCGCCTCGCCGAAGTTGGAGCGGCTCGAGGCGGAGGTGATCATTGAGCGCAGCCGCCTCGAAAAGCGCAAGAACCTGGCCGAGGATCCGGAGGCGGCCTGGCTGAAGGCGGCCGAGCGGGCGCTCACCCTCGCCACGCTGCGGCTGAGCGAGCGACGGATCGACCCGGCCTGGAAGTATCTGCACGAAGCGCGGCGGCAGGAGATTTTCGGGTTTCGCGACGAGGAGATCGAGGCTCTGGCGAAGGCGCTGCGCAACGAGGCCGCGACCAAGCTCGGCGGCTGGCGCCAGCTCACGGTCAACGATCTGGTCAAGCCGATCCTCGACCATCAGCCGCCGCACGACGAAGGCCGGCGCTGTCGCCTGGCCAATGCGATGCAGTTGCGCGACGAAAATCACGACAACCGCTATTTCAAGCTCGATCTGCTGCACCGGCAGGTGGCTATCCTGCTCGTCCTGTTCTTCGCGCTGCTGACGACGCTCATCGTCCTGCTCATGCGCAACCCGGATTTGCTGAGCGGGGCCGGCGCCGGGGAATCGCCGAGGCTCGGCCCGTGGCAGCTGCTCGCCGGCGCCGTCATCGGCGCGCTTGGCGCCTGCTTCAGCGGCCTGGCCTCGCTGGCCGGTTCATCCGCCGACGTCAGCATTCCGGAGCGCGTGGCCAGCACGGCGGTGACCTTCGCGCGGCCCGCAATCGGTGCGGCCTCGGCGCTCGCCGCGATGCTGCTGCTCGGCGGCGGGCTGCTCGGCGAGATGGGGGCCGGTGCGCTCTTCGCCGTGGCCTTCGCCTTCGGGTTCAGCGAGCGGCTGGCGATCGGCGCCCTGGAGCGGGCCACCGGGCGGTGAGCCCGCATGCTCCGGCTTCGAGTCCCTGCGCGAGACCGGGCCCGCGTCCTATTTCATCGTCAGCACTACCGGCCCCGACACCGGGTCCGTCATCCCCAGCCCCGGCCCGATCTCCTCGAGCGTGCCGCGGAAGCTGTCGAGCGTCATGATCATCATCGGCCGCGCTGCGGCGAGGGAGTCCATGCTCTCCCATTCGGCGATGATGCAGTAGCGCCCGTCGCCGGCGTCGATGATGTTGGCGCTGACCAGGCCCGGCCAGTCGGCGTCGATCCGGCGATGGGCGTCGAGAAAATCCTCCTCGCGCCCCGGCTTCACCTTGAAACGAACGGCGTTGAAGGCGGTCATGGCCTCGCTCCTCGTTTGGTGGCGGCGGCCGAGAATAGTCGCTTCCCGCCCAGCGCAAAAGGGGCTTGCCGCGGCGCGCGCGTCGCCGCGATCCGCGCCGCATCGCCGTGCGGCGCCCGTTGGGCTAAGCTTTTGGCACGAGTCGCGATTTGGCAGGAACGGGAGGGTTCGCATGGCGGAGAATGAACGCTGGGTGCAGGACGCACTCGACAGCTGGCTCTCGCCGGAGCCCGGAACCGGGCCCGCGGGGGACGAGGCGTGGCGGGAGAAGACCGGCTATTTCCATTCCGCCTGGCGCCCCGGACAAGAGGCGCCTCCGCCGGCCGCCGCGCAGGAGGCCGGCGCCGCTGCCCCGGCCGGCGAGTACGACTCGCTCGCCGCACGCTACGAAGCGGACCGGGCCGGCCTGCGCACGGCCATGACCGGCTTCACCAACCGGCTCCTCTACGCCTTCCCCAATGTCGCGGCGATGAGCATTGCGGATATCGCGGCGGCGGGCGGCTGGATCGCCGACATGGAGCGCCGGGTGCTCGAAATCGCCCTCTGGGCCGTCATGCACAAGGGGCAGGGCCGGCCGGAGCTCAGCCGGGAGGTAGACGGCGCGCTGGCCGAGCTCGCCCAGCTCAAGCAGGCCTATGCGCTGCAGCGCGGGCGGATCGAGCAAAGCCAGCAGGCCGAGGTGCAGCGCATCAACCGCGACACCGAGACCTTCGTCCGCGAGCAGGAGGAGCGGCGCCGCAGGCAGGCCCAGGACACTGACGACTATATCGAGGAGCTGCGCAGGAAGACGGAGAAAGAACAAGAGGAAGCGCGCGACCGGCAATATCGGGAGTTCCTCCGCTATATTCGCGGGAGCCGTCGATCAGGATCGAGATCGAGACCTGAGCGCCAGGAGTGACCGACCCGATGCCTCGGCGACGCGATCCGAACTTCACCACCGGCCACCTCTGCCGCTTCTGCGGCCAGCTGGTCCCGTGGGGGCAGATCCTGCGCCTGATCCGGGTCGATCCGGACACGCCGCCTTTCATGCTCCAGGAAAGCGCCTGCCACGCCGATTGCCTCCGCGCCGTGCTCCGCCCCGAGGTGGCGCTGACCTTCCACCGCCACTGGACCGGCAAAGTGCCGCTGCTGGACGACGACGACGAAATCCTCGGCAAGCCCTGCGCGATGTGCGCCAAAGCCATCGCCCCTGCGGCCCTCGTCCGCCTCCGCGTCCAGCGCCCCGCCGGCCCGGTCAAGGCGCCCGAATTCGACGAGCAGAGCCTGCCGCTCCATTTCGAATGCCTCGCCAGCGTGAGCACCTCGCGGCTGTTCTAGACCCTGCGCAACTTATTGGTCCGCCGGACATTCTCCCTCCGCAATCCCCTCAGTCGGAGTAAGGTCGATGGGCATTTTCAACGCGATCAAAGACGCGATTTTCGGCGGGGCCGAGCAGGTCCAGCAAAGCGTGGCGCAGGCCCAGGGCCTGCCGCAAATGGGCCAGCCCGCCGCCGCCGCTCCGGGCCTCGGCCAGGCCGGCGCGCAGGCCGCGCCGGTCGACGTCGAGGCGGTGCTCACGGAGAAGATGCGCGCCAAGGGCAATCCCGCGCTCAACTGGAAGACGTCGATCGTCGATCTGATGAAACTGCTCGATCTCGATTCCAGCCTCGACAACCGCAAGGACCTCGCCAGCGAGCTCGGCTACACCGGCGCCAAGGATGGCAGCGCCGAGATGAACATCTGGCTTCACCGGCGCGTGATGGAGGAGCTGGCGAAGAACGGCGCCCGAGTGCCCGCGGCGATGCAGGACTGACGCGGTCGCGTCCTCGCGGCGCGGGCGAGCCGGCGGCCGGAGCCCTTCATCCGGCAACCTCCGATTAGGGAGCGCCCCGATTCCGTGCTACACGCGCGCTATCGCCGGCTCCCGCCACGACGTGAGCATGCCGGTGGCTGAGAGACTTCAGCGCTCCCGCTTGCCTGACTTATTGGGAGCAATAACATGCGCCTCGATCATCTCTCGCAGCGCGAGCGCGTGCAGCGCCTGCGCGCCGCACTCGCGCTCTAGGGGCGGCGCGTGGAGACCCGTTTGCTCATTGCCTATGCGCTGCTCTTCTTCCTGGTGGCCACGCTCGCGATCCTCGGCTGGCGCCGCGCCACCGGCGAAAGACGTCGCCTGCGCCGCTATCAGACCGACAAGGCCCGCCGGAACGGCCAGCCGCCCGCCGAGGCCTCTCGTCCAGGCGGCGGATCATAGCTCCAATCATCCGGCCAAGTCCGCGTGCTATTCGCAGCGGTGGACGGGGTCGCGCTTCTGCCAGTCGGGGTTGCTGATGTCGCTGTCCCGGCACTCGCGGGTGCCACGGCCGTAATTGGAAGGATCGCGGCTGCTGCCGCTGTCGCTGTCGGTGAGGCCGGTATAGGTGGCGACGCTGCCGTCGGGCCGCCGGCGGAAGCTGTTGGCCGAATTGGCGCCGCTGGCCCCGCGGCCCTGGCCGGAAGGGTCGGTCGGATCGCTGTCGGTGATCCCGGTCGGCGTCTGCTGGCCGCGCCGGCCGCGCCCGGAGGGGTCGGCGTTCGGGCCGCTGTCGCTGTCCGAATAGCCGGTCTGGCCGCCGCGGCCGCCGCCGATCGGATCGGTCGGATCGCCGTCGGTCGCGCCCTGCGGGTGGCCCGAGGCATTGCCGCCCGGGCCGCGACCGTGGCCGGCATTGTCGGCATGGCTGCCGCTGTCATTGTCGGTGACGCCGGTATAGGGCCCGGTCTGCGCCCGCCACGTCTCTAAGGAACGAACGCCGGCTGCCTCTTTGGCCCGACACGCAAGCCAGGGCCTAGCGCCCCAAGGTCACCCAAGCGAACCAGGCGTAGAAGGCGAGCATGCCAACCAACATCGACCCGGTCAGCCAGCGCGGTCGGCCAAAAGCCGCGACTGCCATCATGCCGAGCAGCACGCCGTTCTGCGCGAACACCCCGAGCGTCCACGTCTCCGGGCTCGGCGCCAGTACGGCCGCGGTGGCGATCAGATTGGAGCCGAGGATCCCGCCCATCACCTGCTTCTTGTGCCGCGCCGCCCATTAGTCGAAGTCCGGCCATTCCTCGGGCTTGTCGGGGAAGACCATCGAGGCCGAGAAATAATAGAGGCCGGTAACGGCGAGGCCGAGCAAGAGCGTGGCGAAATTGGCCGGGATGTCG
>DASQJU010000261.1:0-20515 GCA_035630915.1 Allosphingosinicella sp. | reverse complement strand
ATCGTGACCGTGCAATTCTCGCGCAGCAGCAGCTGGGCCATTGGCTTGCCGACGATGTTCGAACGGCCGACCACGACTGCCTCGAGCCCCGCGAGGTCGCCGAGCCGGTCTTTCAGGAGCATCAGGCAGCCGAGCGGCGTGCAGGGCACGACACCCGGTTCGCCGATCGCGAGGCGGCCGGCATTCTCGACATGAAAGCCGTCGACGTCCTTGGCGGGGTCGATCGCAGCGAGAACCAGCTTCTCGTCGATCTGCCTGGGGAGCGGAAGCTGGACGAGGATGCCGTCCACCTGTTCGTCGCCATTGAGACGGCCGATCAGATAGAGCAATTCGTCCTGGCTCACCGTGTCCGGAAGCCGGTGCTCGAAGCTCGCCATCCCCGCAGCCTCGGTCGCCTTGCCCTTGTTGCGGACGTAGATCTGGCTCGCCGGATCCTCGCCGACCAGCACCACCGCGAGGCCGGGCGCGCGGCCCTTCTGCGCGGCGAAGGCCGGAACGGCGGCGGCGACGCGCTCGCGCAGGGCCGAGGCGAAGGCCTTGCCGTCGATGATCGCCGCGCTCATCCCCTCCCCGTCAGCCGGCCATGGCGACGTCCATCGCCACCCCCGCGAGCAGGATGCGCAGGACGTAGATCAGCAGCAAAACAACGATCGGCGAGAAATCGAGCCCGCCGAAATCGGGCAGGATCTTGCGGATCGGCCGATAGATGGGCGCCGTCATCCGATCGAGCGCGTAGAGCAGCGAACGGACGAAATCGTTGTGGGTGTTGATGACGTTGAAGGCCACCAGCCAGGACAGGATCGCCTGGATGATGATCATCCAACTCGCCACCTGCAGCAGGAAATCGACGATCGTAAACAGGGAAAGCAGCATGAACCCTCCGCGCAGCTGGCACGACCTCTAGCCGGGCGCGCCGAGGGCGGCAATGCCGGCCAGGGTCCCGACCCTAAGGCGCGAAGCGGGGCGGCTCGGCCTCGGCGAGGAGGAGCGAGAACCACTCCCGTTCGTCGACCCATTCCTCGATCACGCCCCAGCCGGCGGCGCGGAGCATCAGCCGGCTGTCGCGATAGCCATATTTGTGGCTGTTCTCAGTGTGGATCGTCGCGCCCCGGGCGAGCGAGAAAGGCTGCCCGGCGATTGTGAACGAGATGTCGCGCAGCGCCTCGAGGTGCATCTCGATCCGGCTCATCGGATCGTTCCAGATCGCGCGGTGGCGGAAGGCATCGACGGGAATGTCCGCGCCGAGTTCGGCATTGATCCGGTGGAGCAGATTGAGGTTGAAAGCCGCGGTCACGCCCGCAGGATCGTCATAGGCGCTGAGCAGCACGTCGACGTCCTTGATCCGGTCCATGCCGATCAGCAGGCGCGAACCCTCACCCAGCGTGTCCTTCATCGCCCGCAGGAGATCGACCGCGCTGCGGGCGACGAAATTGCCGATCGTCGAGCCCGGGAAGAAGCCGAGCCGCGGCAAGCTCTCGATCTCGGCCGGCAGCGTCAGCCGCTTGGTGAAATCGGCCTCGACCGGGTGCACCGCGATATCGGGAAATTCGGCGGCGAGCGCGTCGGCGGATTCGCGCAGGAAGTCGCCGCTGATGTCGATCGGCACATAGGCCGCGGGGCGAAGCGCTCGGAGCAGGATCGGCGTCTTGGCAGAGGAGCCGGAGCCGAACTCGACCACCGCCGCGCCCGCCCGCGAGAGCGCGGCGAAGTCGCCGCTATAGCTCTCAAGCATCGCCGTTTCGGTGCGGGTCGGATAATATTCGGGAAGGCGGGTGATCTCCTCGAACAGCTCCGAGCCGCGGCGATCGTAGAGCCAGCGCGCCGGTACCGCCGGGACCGGCGCCGAGAGCCCGGCGAGCACGTCGGCGCGGAATGCGGGATCAGCTGTCACGCGCCAGCCGAAGACCGGAGAACATCCACCTTTGGTGCGGGTAGAAGAAGTTGCGGTAGCTGGCGCGCACATGGCCGCGCGGCGTCGCGCAGCAGCCGCCCCGCAAGACCATCTGCGAGCACATGAACTTGCCATTATACTCGCCGACCGCGCCTTCCGCTGGCCGGAAGCCGGGATAGGGAAGATAGGCGCTCTGCGTCCATTCCCATACGTTGCCGAACAGGCCGGTTTCTCCGGCGCGGGGACGGACGGGGCCCGCCGCGTCGAGCTGATTGCCGCCATTGGGATCCTCGGAGGCGGCGGCATGTTCCCATTCGGCCTCGGTCGGCAACCGCGCCCCGGCCCAGCGGGCGAAGGCGTCGGCCTCATAATAGGAGATGTGGCAAACGGGCTCCGCAAGGTCGATCGGCCGCAAACCGTCGAGACCGAAGCGCGCGCCTTCACCATCCCAGTAGAGCGGCGCCGCGATGCTATTCTCCTGCACCCAAGCCCAGCCGTCCGACAGCCAGAGCATGGGGTTGGCATAGCCGCCATCCGCGATGAAGGCGCGCCACTCGGCGTTGGTCACCGGCCGGTCGGCGAGGCTGTAGGGATCGAGCCAGACCCTATGGCGCGGCCCTTCGCAATCGAAGGCGAAACTGTCGCCGCCATGGCCGATCTCGACGAGGCCGCCGGAGTGCGCGACCCACGCATGACCGTCGGGAGCGGAGGCGGGCGCACGGGGCGGGGCGGCGCCCCACACCGCAGGATGGAGCGGATTCTCGAAGAAGGTCGCGGTCAGGTCCATCAGCATCAGTTCCTGATGCTGCTGCTCGTGGTTGAGCCCGAGCGCGATCAGGTCGGCCGGCAAATCGTCGATCGCCGCGAGGATCGCGTCATCGACGGCGGCGCGCCAGGCGCGGACCTCGTCGAGCGAGGGCCTAGTGATCATTCCCCGCCGCGCGCGCGGGTGCCGTTCGCCCTCGCCCTCGTAATAGGAGTTAAAGAGATAGGCCCAGCTTTCGTCGTAAAGGCGATAGCCGGGCACGTGGTCGCGCAGCAGGAAGGTTTCGAAGAACCAGGTGGTATGCGCCAGATGCCATTTCGCCGGCGAGGCGTCCGGATGCGGCTGGATCGTGGCGTCGGCGTCGGACAGGGGCGCCGCGATGTCGAGGCTCAACTGCCGAACCGCGCGATAGCGGCCCGACAAGGCGCACAGTTCAGGCTGAGCGCGTCGCTCCGGGCTGCCAGAGTACATCCCCGCCCTCCTCTCTCGCGATCCAACGCGCGATTACGAACAAATGGTCCGACAAGCGATTGATGTAGATGAGCGCAACCGGCCCCAAAGCGGCCGACGCGGCGGCCGCTACCGCCGACCGCTCCGCCCGCCGCGCGACTGCGCGGGCCAGGTGCAACTGGGCCGCGCCCGGGCCGCCGCCGGGCAGGATGAAGCTCTTCAGCGGCTCCAGATCCTCGTTCATCCGGTCGATCTCGCGTTCGAGCCGCTCGACCTGGCCGGGCAGGATGCGGAGCGCGCCCTCGATGCCGTCGGGCGTGGCGAGATCGGCGCCGAGATCGAACAGCTCGTTCTGGATTCGGCCGAGCATCGCCTTGGCTTCGTCATTCTGGATCGCGAGCAGGGCGGCGCCGATCGCGCAATTCGTCTCGTCGACGTCGCCGATCGCGGCCAGGCGCGGATCGGCCTTGGAGACTCGCGACCCGTCGACCAGGCCGGTTTCGCCGGCGTCCCCGGTGCGGGTGTAGATCTTGTTGAGCCGGACCAGCGCCGCCGCCCCTAATTGCTCGCCATCAGCAGCAGCAACACCGCCAGGCCGATGGCGATCGCCTGGTAGAGGATGCGCTTCTGCATCAGTTGCTGCGAGCGCTCGCCGGTGAGGTCCTTCTGCTGCGCCATACCGATCACGCCCCGGGCGAGGACGAACAAGGTCGCACCGGCGAAGAAGACCAGCAGGATGACAATCGGCCACTTCATGGCGGCCTTCTACCCCCGCGCGAGCGAATATCCAGCCGGCAATTCGCCGCGCCGGAGCGCGTCGACCAGCGTAGCGGGCTCGGCGCCGGCTTCCCTGAGCGCCGCGAGAGTCGGTGCGTTGTGCCGTTTGGCGAGGCGCTCGCCCGCCGCGTCCTCGAGCAGCGCATGGTGATGATAGGCCGGAGTCGGCAGATCGAGCAGCGCCTGGAGCAGGCGATGCACGTCCGTACAGGCGTAGAGATCGCGGCCGCGAACGATATCGGTCACGCCCTGATCGGCGTCGTCGACGGTGACCGCGAGATGGTAGCTCGCCGGCGCGTCCTTGCGGGCGAGGACGACGTCGCCGAACCGGCCGGGCTCGGCCTGGACCTCGGTGTGACCGTCCATCCAGTAGAGCGGCCCGGCCCTCGCCGCGGCTTTCGCGACGTCGAGCCGCCAGGCGTGGGGCACGCCAAGGTCTGGCTTGGCCAGTTCGCGGCACGTTCCCGGGTAGATCGGCCCCTCGGGACCCTGAGGGGCGGCCGCGCTGGCGGCGATATCGGCGCGGGTGCAGAAGCAGGGGTAGACGAGGCCCTCCCGCTTCAGCCGCTCGAGCGCGGCGGAATAGAGCGGAAGCCGCTCCGACTGGTAGATGATCTCGCCGTCCCATTCGAGGCCGAGCCAGAGCAGATCTTCCAATATCCCGTCGGCGAACTCGGCGCGCGCGCGGCCGGGATCGATGTCCTCGACCCTGAGCAGGAAGCTTCCCTCCCTGTCGCGCGCGTAATCGTGGGCCAGAAGCGCCGAATAAGCGTGGCCCAGATGCAACCGTCCGGTGGGACTTGGGGCAAATCTGGTGACCGGATGCATGAGGACTCTTGACCGCGAGTCGCTGCTTATGGTGTCATGACGGCGTCACGCAATTCGGTGACAGCGTGACGAGACTGGAGAGGACGGCCGGGAAGCCCATTCTCCCGTTTCTGGGTGCGACAGGTTCGGGGCGGCGTTTTTCGGAGGTTCTTTCGAAAAACGGGAGCTTTGCGGCCTTGTACCATCCCGACCTTCTCCGCCATCCCGAGGGCTGTCCCGCCCTCGTGCTCAACGCGGACTATACGCCGCTGAGTTACTATCCGCTGAGCCTGTGGCCCTGGCAGACCGCCGTCAAGGCGGTCTTTTTGGAGCGGGTGGACATCGTCTCCGCCTACGAGCGCGAGGTGCACAGCCCGAGCATCGCCATGAAGCTGCCGAGCGTGATCGCGCTGCGCCAATATGTCCGCCCTTCCGAGCATCCCGCCTTCACCCGGTTCAACCTTTTCCTGCGCGACCGCTTCCAGTGCCAATATTGCGGCGATTTGCGGGAACTGACCTTCGACCATGTCGTCCCGCGCGCCCAGGGCGGCCGGACGACCTGGGAGAATGTCGCCACCGCCTGCGCGCCCTGCAATCTGCGCAAGGGCGGCCGGACGCCCAGGCAGGCGCATATGCACATTCAGCGCTATCCGTTCCGCCCGACCAGCTGGCAACTCCAGGAGCATGGGCGGAGCTTCCCGCCCAATTATCTCCACGATAGCTGGCGCGACTATCTCTACTGGGACATCGAGCTGGAGGCTTGAGCGCTCAGCTCTTGATCCAGTGCCGCCAGTAGAACCAGGCGAACACCCCCACGCCGGTCACGATGCAGAAGATGACCATCCCCCAGAAGGACCATGCGCTGTGCGCATAGGGGATGCCTTCGACATTCATGCCGAACAGGCCGGTGATGAAGGTCAGAGGGAGGAAGATGAAGGCCACGATCGCGATGTAGAGCGCGCGCTGATCGATCTGCTCGGCGCGAAGGTCGGTGATCTGCTCGTGAAGCAACGCAGCGCGCTCGCGCACCGACTCGAGCTCCTCGGCCATGCGGGCGAAGCGATCGGCCGCCTCGACAATATGCAGCCGGTCGTCCTCGGCGAGCCAGTCGAAATCGAGCTCGGCCAGCGTGCGCAGCGCGTCGCGGTCGGGCGCGACGAAGCGGCGGAAGCCGATCGCCTTTGAACGCACTTCCGTGATGGCTCGCCGTAGACGGTAGAGCTGCGAGGATTCGAGGTCGCTTTCCGCGTCGTCGAGCGCGTCGCCCAAGGCGGTAATCTCGGGATCGAGCTGGGTGCTGATCGCCCTGGCGAAAACGGCGACCAAATCGCCGGAATCGAGCACTTGGCCGGCCTCCATCTTGCGGAGCACCGCATCGATCGCGCCCAGCCGGCGGCGGCTGACCGACGTGACCTTGGTGGCGGTGACCCAAAGCCGGATCGAGACCAATCGGTCGGAATCGTTGGGATCAAGATCGCCGGGGCCGCGCAGGTTGAGGATCGCACCATGGTCCATACGGTCGCAGCGCGGCCGCGTCTCGGTCGCCGCCAGCGCGCCCGCCGCAACGTCGGGAATGTCTTCGGAGCTGCGCAGGAAAGCCATGTCCTTCTCGTCGCGGCCTTCGAGGTGAATCCAGAGGAAGCCGGGCCCGGAATAGGCGCCCGCCTCCTCGATGCTCAGGTGGCGAACCGCGCCGTCGACCAAGAGCATGCCGCCTTCCATCAGCGCTCCGCGAGGAAGGCCTGGACGGCGGCGGCCAGATCCTCCCGCTCCAGGGCTAAGGCAAGATTGGCGATGACGAAGCCCTTGCTGTCCCCGCAATCGTGGCGCGCGCCATCGAAGGTGACGCCGTGGAAAGGCTGGGTGCCGATCAGGGCGGCCATGCCGTCAGTCAGCTGGATCTCGCCGCCCGCGCCTTCGCCGATCGTGGCGAGGATCGGCATGATCTCCGGCTGCAGGATGTAGCGGCCGACGACGCCGAGCGTCGAGGGTGCGTGCTCTGGCTTCGGTTTCTCGACCAGCCCCTTCACCTCGGTCAGTGCCCCGTGGCGCGCGCCGGGGGTGATGATGCCATAGCTCGCCGTTCGCTCGCGGGGCACGTCCTGGGCGCAGACGATGTTGCCGCCGACCTTGTTGTAGGCCGCGACCATCTGGGCGAGGCAGCCGGGCTTCCCGACCATCAGATCATCGGGCAGCAGCACCGCGAAAGGCTCGTCGCCGACGATCTCGCGCGCACACCAAACCGCATGGCCGAGGCCGAGCGGCTGCTGCTGGCGGACCGAAACGATCGCGCCGGGCGGAAAACGCGTGCCGGCGAGCGCATCGAGCGGCTTGCCGCGCGCGGTCATCACCGCCTCGAGCTCGTAGGCGATGTCGAAATGATCCTCGAGCGCGTCCTTGCCGCGCCCGGTGACGAAGATCATCTGCTCGATCCCGGCCTCGCGCGCCTCCTCGACCGCATATTGGATCAGCGGCCGATCGACGACCGTCAGCATTTCCTTCGGAATCGCCTTGGTCGCCGGCAGGAAGCGCGTCCCGAGGCCAGCCACGGGAAAGACGGCCTTGCGGACAGGCTTCATTCGGGCTTGTCGCCGCTGGTGTTGGATTCGGTCGGAATGTCGGCGGTGGGCAGGTTGAACCGGTCGTCCTCGCGCTCCTCGGAGCGGCGGAGCAACTCGTCGACCCGGCCCGGCCGCGCGACCGGCGGCGGCGCCAGCAACTCGTCGGTGGTCATCGCCCGGCTGGCCATGGCCGGCGCCGGCGGCATCGCCTGCCCCTCCACGGGGCGCAGCGGCTCGCGCATGCCGCAGCCGGCAAGCCCGACGACAAGGACAAGCAGGCCGATCCGCCTCATTCGTTCATTCCCAGCACTCGCTTCGCCGCCTCGATCCGCTTCTTCACCTGGGCGGGCGCGGTGCCGCCATGGCTCGTCCGGCTTTTTACCGACGCCTCGAGCGAAAGCACATCGAAAACGCCCGGCTTGATCCGCGCATCGACGCCCTGAAGCAGATCGAACGGCAACGCCCAGAGCGGAGCCCCCGCTTCGTCGGCGAGGCGCACGGCACGGCCGGTGATGTGGTGCGCCTCGCGGAACGGAACGCCGGCCTCGCGCACCAGCCAGTCGGCGAGGTCGGTGGCGGTGGCATGCCCGGCCTCGGCCACCGCGCGCATCCGCTCGGTGTTGAACGTGGAGCTTTCGACCATTCCGGCCATCGCCGCGAGCGACAGGCCGAGCAGGTCGTGCGCCTCGAACACCGGCTGCTTGTCGTCCTGCATGTCCTTCGAATAAGCGAGCGGCAGGCCCTTCATCGTCATCACCAGCGAGACCATCGCGCCGGCGATTCGGCCCGAATGGCCGCGCACCAGCTCGGCCGCGTCGGGATTGCGCTTCTGCGGCATGATCGAGGAGCCGGTCGAGAAGGCATCGGAGAGCGTGACGAAGCCGAACGGCTGGCTCGCCCAGAGTACGAACTCCTCGGCGAGCCGCGAAAGGTGGAGCGCGCACTGGGTCGCGGCCATCAGATAGTCGATCGCGAAATCGCGGTCGGAGACGGAATCGAGCGAATTGGCGGTCGGACGGTCGAAACCGAGCGCGAGCGCGGTCGCCTCTCGGTCGATCGGAAAGCCGGTTCCGGCCAGCGCGGCCGCGCCGAGCGGGCATTCGTTCATCCGCGCCCTCGCGTCGGCGAAGCGTGAGCGGTCCCGCCGAAGCATCTCGTAATAGGCCATCAGATGGTGGCCGAGGGTCACCGGCTGGGCCGATTGGAGGTGGGTGAAGCCAGGCATCACGGCCGCGACATGCTCCTCGGCGCGCAGCACCAACGCGCGCTGCAGCGCCGCCAGCCCCTCGTCCGCCTCGTCGATCGCGCCCCGGACCCAGAGGCGGAAATCGGTCGCTACCTGGTCGTTGCGCGAACGCGCGGTGTGCAGCCGCCCGGCGGCCGGGCCGATCAACTCCGCCAGCCGGTGCTCGACGTGCATGTGGATGTCCTCGAGCGCCGCATCCTCGGTCACGCCCTCGACATCATATTCGTCCTCGATCCGGTCGAGCCCCTCCTCGATCGCGTCGGCATCCTCCTGCGCGACGATCCCCTGGGCGGCCAACATGGCGATGTGGACGCGGCTCGCCTCGATGTCCTCGCGCCACAAGCGCTTGTCGAAGCCGATCGAGGCATTTATCTCGCGCATCAGCGCGGAAGGCCCTTCCGCGAACCGCCCGCCCCACATGGCGTTGGAGTGCTGATCCTTGCGGCTTGTGATTGCCTGTCTCCCCGGCCTTCTCGTCGGCCTCGCGCTGGCTGGATGCGATAGGCAAAACGCCTCCGCCCCGCAAGGCAAGGCGCCCGACGCCGCGGCAGCGACCGCCAACGCAGCGGCGCCCGCCGAGGCGGCGCCGACCGGGCGGCTCGACCGCTCGCACCAGGGGACCGTCGCCCCTGACCAGGTGTTCGAGGACGGCGAGGGGCGCTCCATTCGCCTGTCGGCGTTCCGCGGCCGGCCGTTGCTGGTCAACTTCTGGGCGACCTGGTGCGCGCCGTGCATCGCCGAAATGCCCTCGCTCGACGCCCTCGCCGCGCGCGAGACGGGCGGCATCGCGATCCTCACGGTCAGCGAGGACCTCGACGGGCGGCAACGGGTGACCGACTTCTTCGCCGCGCGCGATTTCCAGCGGCTCGAGCCCTATCTCGACGGCGAGAACCGGCTGATGGCCGCGCTCGCCCTCGACACGCTGCCGACCACCATCCTGTTCGACGCCGAGGGGCGCGAGGTCTGGCGGATCACCGGCGCGGCCAATTGGGAGGGCGAGCGCGAGGCTAGGCTGCTGCGCGAGGCCGCCGCCAACTGAACAGCCGCCCGTCGATCGCCGCAAGCCCGGCGCCGATCAGCGCCATGCCGGCGAAATGCCGCGGCTCGAGCCGCTCGCCGAGGATCAAAGCGCCGAGCAGGATCGCGGTCACCGGGATCAGGAAGGTGACGAGCAGCGAGTTGGTCGCACCAGCCGAGGCGAGCAGGCGGAAATAAAGGATGTAGGCAAGACTGGTGCAGAGGAAGGCCAGGGCGACCAGCGCGATCCACGCCTCGGCCGCAGGCGCAGGCCCGGCCCAGGGCGGCTCGAAGATCAGCACCAGCGGCAGCATCACGATCGCCGAGGCAGTCAGCTGGCCGGTCGACACCGCGACCGGCGGCACCCCCATCCCCCGGAAGCGCCGGGCGTAGACCCCGGCAAGCGCATAGCTGAGCGTCGCGACGAGGCACGCCGCCTGCGCCAGGACGCCGCGGCCGATGTCCCCAAGCAGATCCCCGCCGAGCATCAGCGCGACTCCGCCGAAGCCGAGCAGCACGCCCGCGATCTTGCCGGGTGTCGCGCGCTCGTCGGCGGTGAAGAGATGGGCGACGAGCACGCCCCAGATCGGCGTGGTGGCGTTGAGGATCGAGGCGAGGCCGCCGTCAATCTCCTCCTGCGCCCAGGCGAACAGGACGAACGGGAGGACGTTGTTGAGCAGCGCCAGCACCAGGAAGGCCAGCGGCGCCCCCGGCGGCAGCGGCAATCGCTCGCGCCGCACGAACAGGGAGATCCAGAGGAAGGCGGCGGCGATGGCGACGCGGATCAGCACCAGCGTCAGCGGCTGGGTCGTGCGGATCGCGATCTCGATGAAGAAGAACGAGCCGCCCCAGATGACGGAGAGGAGGAGCAGTATCGCCCAATCCTCGCGGCTCATCGCCTGCCCTGCGCCGTGGCTGCTCATGGCGTCTCCTTGGCGGGGATCGGTGGTGCGCGCCTCCCGGAAATTGCGGTCAATCATTGGACGGCGCTGGTGTCCTCAATGCCCTCGACCCTCACCGCGATCGGCGCCTGCACCTGGTCCAGGCTGAACTCTATGAAGACCTCCTGCGCCAGGACACGAATGCAATTGGCCGCGGCGGGAATGCCGCGGCATTCGCTGACCCAGCCGGTGAGGTCCGCGCGAAGGTAGCGCAGCGCGCCGAGGCAGGCCGCCTCATCGGCCGGCGCCGGCCGGTTAGGGTACATGGCTGTGCAGTCGAGGGGCACGCGGCTGTGCCCGGCGCGGGCCGCCTCGCCGAATTGGTCGAGGAGGGCACGCGCGCGCAGCAGCTGCCAGGCATCGGCCGCGGCGACGCCGTCGCGGCGCGGATCGAGCGTCGCGCAGGCATCACCCCAGGCGCCCGGGCGGTCCGGATCGGGCCGGGTCCGCCGTTCGGCCAGATCGCGATCATGGACGATATAGTAGGTTTGCGTCTCCATGCGGGCGAGCCGCAACGCCGGATTTTCCCGATCGAGGTTGCGCAGGAGATCCCGCTCGAGCGTCAGGATCGAGCGGTCGGTCGCGCAGACGCCCGGCTGGTCCGAGGGTCGCGGGCGGGTCCAGGCCGAAACGCTCGCCACCCGCAGGCCGAACGGCGCACGCGAACCCTGCGGCCGGATGCCGAGGACGATATCGGGCGCGAGCGCGCCGAACAGGCGGCGGGCCAGCGCGTCGTTGGGAAGGGTGTGCAGCTCATCATAGGTGATCGGCGCGGCCGGTTGCACCGGACTCGCCGCGAGCAGAAGTGCAAGCAATGTGCTCGCGCGTTCCATCAGTCCCTGAGCAGCTCGTTGATGCCGGTCTTGGACCGCGTCTGGGCGTCGACGCGCTTGACGATGACGGCGCAGGCGAGGCTGGGGCCGCCGTCCTTGGCCGGCAGCGTCCCGGGAACGACGACGGAATAAGCGGGGACTCGGCCGTAGATCACCTCGCCGGTCGCTCGGTCGACGATTTTGGTCGAGGCGCCGAGGAAGACGCCCATCGAGATCACCGCGCCCTGCTCGACGACGACGCCTTCGGCGACCTCGGAGCGCGCGCCGATGAAGCAATCGTCCTCGATGATCACCGGGCCGGCTTGCAGCGGTTCGAGCACGCCGCCGATGCCGGTGCCGCCGGAAATGTGGACGTTGGCGCCGATCTGGGCGCAGCTGCCGACCGTCGCCCAGGTATCGATCATCGTCCCCTCGCCGACATAGGCGCCGATATTGACGAAGCTCGGCATCAGCACCGCGCCGCCGGCGATGTAGGCGCCGCGGCGGACGATCGCGCCGGGAACGGCGCGGAAGCCGGCGGCGGCGAAATCGTGCTCGGTCCAGGCGAGGAACTTGGACGGCACCTTGTCCCACCACATCGCGCCGCCGGGGCCGCCGGCGATCGCGCTCATCGGATTGAGGCGAAACGAGAGGAGGACGGCCTTCTTCAGCCACTGGTTGACGGTCCAGGCGCCGCCCGTTTCTAGGGGGGCCTTCTGCGCGACGCGCGCGGCGCCGGAATCGAGCAAATCGAGCGCCCGGTCGACCGCAGTGCGGACGTCCCCGCCGGTCTCGGTGCCGATCCGATCGCGCGCTTCCCACGCCTCTTCGATGGTCTGTTGAAGCTCGGCGCTCATTGGACGTCCTCTCCCAACACAGTGCCGAGCCAGCCGGCGATGTCGGCCGTCCTGTAGTCGACAAAATCGGGCTCGGCGAGGTCCGGGCCCTGCTCGGAGCCGTTGTCGACCCACAGGGTGGCCATTCCGATCGCCTTGGCCGGGGCGAGGTTGCGGACCATGTCGTCGGCGAACAAAGCGCGGGCGGGATCGATGCGGTGGCGTTCGCAGATCGCCGCATAGCCCGACGGGTCCGGCTTCGGCACATAATCCATGGCGTGGATGTCGTGCATCCCGTCGAAGGCGTTGGCGAGGCCGAGCCGCTCCAGCACCCGGCGGGCATAATCCTCGCTGGCGTTTGTGAAGACGAACTTGCGCCCGGGCAGCCGATCGAGCGCCGCGACCAGAGCCGGATCGGCGGCGAGGCGGGCGAGATCGATGTCGTGGACGAAATCGAGGAAATCGTGCGGATCGACGCCGTGATTGGCCATCAGGCCCGCGAGCGTGGTCCCATGGGCGTGGAAGAAGCCCTTCTGGACCCGCCGCGCCTCGACCGCGTCGACGCCCAGCAGCCGCTGGATATAGGCGCCCATCTTGACGTCGATCAGCTCGAACAGATTGCAGCCGTGCGGATAGAGGCTGTTGTCGAGATCAAAGATCCAGGCTTCCACATGGGCGAGATCGGGGCTCATCGGCCTGCCCCTAGCCAAGGCCGCGGCGACGGGAAAGACAGGGGGGCCGACGGAAGTTTCCAAGTTTCCGCGAAAATAAAATTGCGTCGATCAATGAGTGGGTTCTGATCGACCCTGTCGATCAACCTGGCGGCAAAGATGTTGCCTCTATGTTCCACTTTCTCCCGCTAAAGCAGAAGTTTTCCTACATTGCAAGGGCGGTGGGTCAGCCGCCGATCGGGACGAGGAAGAGGACGTGGAGATCGCGTGTCGGGCGCCAGTTGCGGTGTCGGACCTCGAACTGGGTGGGCGAGATGCGGCGCACGCCCTCGCCGCAGAAGCTGACCAAAGCGTTCGGATCGCCCTTGTCTACCACGAGGCGGAACTCGCCGATCGGCGACCGCCAGTTGGCGCCGGTGGTCAGGATGTAGCTTAGCCAGCTTTCCGCGAGCGGGATCCAATTGTCCTGGTTGCGCCGCCCGATGCGGCCGATCGTGGCGAGGAGGTCGTCGTCGATGCAGTAGCGCGCGATCGTCTCGCGGCCATAATCGCTCGACCTGATCTCGGCGCTGCCGAGCGCGGTGGCGACGGTGCCGCCGACTCCGGGGCGGTAGCGATGTTCGACGACCAGGTCGCGGCCGACCGGGAAGGTCTGCTCCCAGTGCCAGGTCTCCTTGACCGTCCAGCGCGGCGCGGCGTTGCGGCGTGGCGTCCCCGGCTCGGAGAAGAGCTGGATCAGGCCCAGGGCGGCCAGGCGGTCCTGATCGGCGGGCGCGAGCGCGTCGAGCGCGCGGACCATGGCGCCATCGTCCTGGCGCCCCTCGATCGGGATACGGAGCCGCGTCAGGAGGGCGGTATGATCGACGCCGTTCAGCAGCGCCCGGCGCTCGACGCGCATCGGCACCTCGCGCCCGGCGACGCTTGTGTGGAAGTCGCTCGGCCAGGCGACGTCGCCCTCCTCCTCGGCGGCAAGGTCGTGGTCGGGCATCGGGAAGGCGACGGTGACCCGGACCGGCGCGCGGGTGCGGTTACGGAAGACGTAGCGGACGCGCACCTCTAGCCGGGAGACGTAGAGATCCTCCGAGACCATATCGACGGCGCCGTTGGGAACGAGGACCAGGCCTCCCGCGGCCGTCTCGGCGACGCTGTCGTTGGCCAGCGCAGGCGCCGCGAGGATCAGGGCGAGCAGGATAAGGGCGCGACTCATCTTCCGAGAGTGCCGTGCCGGGCCCGGAATGAAAAGACCGGAGGCTGCTTGCCTATTGAGTCCGCAGGTGCAGCCGACTTGCCTCGTCTTCATGACACCGCATCATGCGAGCCCAGCTGTCTCGATCGACGTGGTTCGGAATTGAGTACATGAAGGTGCCATAGTCGGGGCGAAGCCGATCCCATTCTTCCTGTTGAGCCTCCGACATGGCGCCCCGATCCCCTTCCTGAAAGCGCCTGTGAGCCTCGCCGCCGGGGCCTTCGAGAAACTCCACGAGCCGGCCCAGCCGTTCCTCTCCCAATGCGCGCGCCGAAGCGCGCGATGCACGCGGCATCGCCTCCGCCATCACCCTGAATTGACAGTCCGTCATTTTGCCGACGAATTCGTCGACATCATGCTCCCGTCCGGGATTCAGCCGCAGCATCTCTTCCCGAAACTCCGGTGGGCTCCAGGGCTCGACATGATCGGGAGCGTTGCGCTCGACCATGGCTTCAAACCTCTCGACCAGATCATCCAGCCGTGATTGCGCAGATGACTGGCCCGCGCCGGTCGCGGCGGCGCTGCCATTGGGCTTGGCTGCGGCGAGGCTCAGGATTGCGATCGTCAGGAACAGAGCATGTCTCATAGAACGAGATTGGCGTGCCGGGGCCGGAATGAAAAGAGTTCCCATGCGGGACTCCGGTCCCTAGGCTCTGGATCTCAAGGGGGAGTGGCGCATGCGCGGTATCGGACTCTCGCTGCTCCTGATGGCGGCGGGCATCGGAATCTTCCTCTACGGCGGCACCCTGCCTGGCTCCGACGGCAACGCGGAATATCTGATCATCGCCGGGGCCGCGCTGGTTCCGATCGGCCTCGTCGCCCTGATCATCGCCATTCGCGCGCGGCGCCGCCAGGCCTATCAGGAGGCGGTTTCCGACACGGACGCGATCGCCCGCTGGCGGGTTTATCGCTCCGACATGGAAGCTTTCGAGGCTGTCGACGCGGCCCGCTCCGGGCGGCTCTGGTCGCTGAAGAATGCGCTGTCTTTGCCCTCGCGGGTCCCGCCCGAGGGTTTTCCGGTCGTGGTCGGCGAGAAAACGTTGCTGGTGGGCGACAAGTTCTACGACCTCGGACTCGCCCATTTCGGCAAGCCTGGCGAAGTTTCCTGGCACGAAGGCCATCCCGGCTTCATCGAGGTCAGCTGCGAGCTCGAGACGACCAAGGCGCCGCTGATCGTGGTGCTGCGCATCCCCGTCCCGGCGAGCGCTCGGCAGGAGGCGGCGCGCGGCTTCGCCCATCTCCAGGCCCAGGTGAAACCGCACGACCGGGAACGGCTCCACGCCCGTTTCGGAAACCATTTCGAGGCGGCGAGCCAGAGCGACGATTCGCCGCACCGGCTGCAGCGGCGCCGGCCCTATGTCCTCGGCGCGGTCGCGCTCTTCTGCCTGGTGATGCTCGCGATCATCTTCCTGCCGCGTCTGCTCTGAAAGAAAAGGCGCGGAAGCTTTCGCCGCCGCGCCTCGTTCTTTTCATTGGTACGCCGGGCTCAGGCTTCCGCGGGAAGCGCGCCCTTGGCCTGGGCGATGATCGCCTTGAAGGTCTCGCCCTCGTGCATCGCGATGTCGGCGAGGACCTTGCGGTCCAGCTCGACGCCGGCGAGCTTGAGCCCGTGCATGAAGCGGCCGTAGGTCAGCCCTTCGGCGCGCACGGCAGCGTTGATGCGCTGGATCCACAGGGCGCGGAACGAGCGCTTCTTAACCTTGCGGTCGCGATAGGCGTACTGGCCGGCCTTCTCGACCGCCTGGCGGGCGATACGGATCGTGTTCTTGCGGCGGCCATAATAACCCTTGGCCTGCTCGAGGATCCGCTTGTGCTTGGCGCGCGTCGTAACGCCGCGCTTGATGCGTGACATGTCTCAGTACCTCCTATCTCAGGCCGTAGGGCGCCCAGAGCTTCACGCGCGCCGTATCGGCGTCGGCGAGCACGTCGGTGCCGCGGTTCTGGCGGATGTACTTGGCATTGTGGCTGATAAGGCGGTGGCGCTTGCCGGCGACGCCGTGCTTCACCTTACCCGTCGCCGTGAGCTTGAAGCGCTTCTTAACGCCGCTCTTGGTCTTCAGTTTGGGCATTTTCGTCTCCTTTTGCCGCACGTCGGCGGACGTATTTGAACAGCCACGGCAGCCCTTTTGGCCGGGCGGTTCGGTGTCTCCAGACTCTGGAAGAGCGGGGCCTATATGGGGAGGCGGCGAAAAAGGCAAGCGGGGGGGAGGCGTCAGCGCGACGCGTTGGTCGCGCCCGGCTCATCGGCGTAAACCTCGCGCAAGCACGCGGCCTGGACCCTCTGCACCTTTGCGCTGATGACGTCATCGGTGTCGCCGAAGGCGATGTCGCCGGTGCGGATGCGCGCGACCGAACAGCTGCAAAGTCGCTGCAGCACGCGCGCCTGTTCGGCGTCGGGGGCCCGGGCGCGCTGACAATCGGCCCCGAACTGGCGCGCAACGCTGTCTTTCAAGGCGCCATCGCGCGACTCCTGATTGCCGCAGGCCAGCAGGCACAGCGGCAGCAGGACGAGGCAGGCGCTCCGCATCAGTCGAACAGGCTCGAGACCGAGCTTTCGTCGGCGATCCGGCGGATCGCCTCGGCGAGCAGTGGGGCGATGGTCAGCAGGCGAATCTTGCCGCTCGCCTCGGCCGCCTCGCCGGCGTTGATCGAATCGGTGATGACCAGTTCGCTCAGGGCCGAATTGTCGACCCGCGCCGCGGCCGCGCCCGACAGCACGCCGTGGGTGCAATAAGCGACGACGTCCTCGGCCCCGGCTTCCTTGAGCGCGGCGGCGGCGTTGCACAGCGTGCCGGCGGAATCGACGATGTCGTCGATCAGGATGCAGAAGCGTCCCGAAACGTCGCCGATGATGTTCATCACCTCGGATTCGCCGGCGCGCTCGCGGCGCTTGTCGACGATCGCCAGCGGCGCGTTGTCGAGCCTCTTGGCGAGCGCTCGGGCGCGGACCACGCCGCCGACGTCGGGCGAGACGACGGTGATCGCGCGCCCCTTGAAGCGCGCCTTGATGTCCGCCGACATTACCGGCGCGCCGTAGAGATTGTCGGTCGGGATATCGAAGAAGCCCTGGATCTGGCCGGCGTGGAGATCGACCGAAAGCACGCGGTTGGCGCCGGCGACGGTGATCAGATTGGCGACCAGCTTGGCCGAAATGGGCGTGCGCGGGCCGGGCTTCCGATCCTGCCGGGCATAGCCGAAATAGGGGATGACGGCGGTGATCCTTTTGGCCGAGGCGCGCTTCAGCGCGTCGATCGAGATCAGCAACTCCATCAGATTGTCGTTGGCCGGGTAGGAGGTCGACTGGACCACGAACACGTCCTCGCCGCGGACATTCTCGTTGATCTCGACGAAGATCTCCTCGTCGGCGAAGCGGCGCACGCTGGCCTCGGTAATCGGGATTTCGAGATATTGCGCGATCGCCTGCGCGAGCGGCAGGTTCGAATTTCCCGTCATCAATTTCATCGGCGGGTTCCTCGGCGGGCGTTGCGCCCTCTTACGCGAGGATGCCGCCAAGGCAAGGGGCCGCCGGCCGCCCAAGCGCCGGTAGGGCTTGCGCGAATATGTTCGCTTGGGCATCGCCGCCGGGATATCCGCGACCGAGGACGAATTGCTTTGATCGGCTCCGTGCCCGACGAGGAGTTCGAACACTATTTCAGCCGCTTTCGGCGGGATTCGGTGTTGCTCCATCGTCCCTATCCTCCTCATACGGCTCCCCGAACCAATTCGAAGTTCGGAGGCCTGCCAAGGCTGCCGGCGCAGCTCGAGTGGCCGCGAACGCCTTCCGGAATTCCGCTCCATTTCCTCGCCCAGATAGATTGCGCCGACATAGGATTTGGAACGCGCCTGCCCGAGCGAGGCGTGCTCTTCTTCTTCGGCCGCGACGATGAGGAGCAAGTCTGGAATCAAATCCGGGACGAGACGGCCAGTCCTTTCGACGATAGCCGTGTTCTCCACGCGCTGGATGCGTTCGCCGCGACTCCGACGCGCGAGGCGCCGGGTGATTTGCGACCGATCGGCGGAAGCTATCCGGGCCGGGCCTGGAGGGAGTATCTGCGCGACGGCGAGCCTGGCCCGAACATCCATGTCGAATGGCCGATCGAACCGGTTCGGATGGACAGCTGGCCCGACGCTCTGTTTCCAGAGGCTGAAAAGTCACTCAGCCCTCCGCCGACGTTCCTGGCCCGGCTCCTTCGTCCGCATCCGACGGCCCAGACCTGGCAGGAGGTGGAAGCGCGAAACCAACGCTATGCGGAGAGCCTCGAGCGTCATCGGGCCAAGGCCTATGCCGAGGCGACCGGGGAGCAGCCGCACGTCTTCGAGGACGATCCGAATGGCGAGAGCGCGGCTGGTCGGGCGATTTTCGCTCATGCCGCCGAGGGCCCGGAAGCCTATCCCCAACACTGGATTGCGATTCATTATGCCGCGCGAGCGCTGCTGCACCGGCCGGCTGGCGTGCTGGGTGCCGAGCCCGCCGTCCTGGCGCCACTCGTTTCAACGGCCGAAAGCTGGCTTCGCCGATCCGAGGAGGCCGGACTCGACGAGCCCGTTAGCGAGGAGGTCCGCGGCGAGTTCCGAACTTGGCTGACCAGCCTTCGCCGAACGGCCCAGGAGACACCGCTTTACTTCAGCGCGGCCAAGCTCGTTTTTCAGTCGATGATCGCGACGATTCGAGCCTGGGCGGGCGATCCCGTCCGGTCCATGCGCATTCCCGAATGGGCCTATGCGGCCATGCGCTTCCGGTTCGACGTCCATACCCCTTGGGGCATGCAATACGCTCAGATGCTAGGCCATGCGCCGTCCGCGCAGGAGCCGCAGGCGCCGGACGACCCGACGATCTGCCTGCTCAACCTGGCGAGTGAATATGGGGCCGGATGGATGTTCGGCGACGTCGGCAATTGCACCTTTTGGATCGAGCCTACTGACCTGGCGCGGAAGGACTTCGACAAAGCCTGGGGCATCATCGAGGGACACTGATCCCTCGCCGCCAAGCTTGCGCCGCTTCCCCCTTCGCCGTCCAGCCGGTAGAGCGCCGCCATGAACGTCGTCACCCGCTTCGCCCCTTCGCCGACCGGCCGGCTCCATGTCGGCAATATCCGCACGGCGCTGCACAACTGGCTGTGGGGGCGGAAGAATGGCGGAAGATTCATTCTGCGGCTCGACGACACCGACCAGGCGCGGAGCGAGGAGACGTTCGCTGCGGCGATCCGGGAGGATCTCGCCTGGCTCGGACTCGATCCGGACGAAGAGGACCGCCAGTCGGACCGGTTCGGCCGTTACGAGGCGGCGCTGGAGCGGCTGCATGCGGCGGGGCGGGTCTATCCGGCCTATGAGACGGCGCAGGAGCTGGAGCTCCGGCGCAAGGTGCTGCTCGGGCGCGGCCTGCCGCCGGTCTACGACCGCGCCGCGCTCAAGCTGAGCGACGCGGAGCGGACCAGGCTCGAGGCCGAGGGACGGCGGGCGCACTGGCGGTTCAGGCTCGATCATGCGGCGCCGATCGAGTGGGACGATCTGATCCGCGGGCATCAGCATCTCGATCCCGCCTTGCTCAGCGACCCCGTGGTGCGGCGCGAGGATGGGAGCTGGCTCTACATGCTGCCGAGCGTGGTCGACGATATCGACATGGGCGTGACCCACGTCGTGCGCGGCGAGGACCATGTCACCAATACCGGCCTGCAGCTCCAGATGTTCGCCGCGCTCGGCGCCGCGCCGCCGGCCTTCGCCCACGAGGCGCTGCTGATCGGATCGGAGGGAAAGCTCTCCAAACGGCTCGGCTCATTGGGCGTCGAGGCGATGAAGGAGGCGGGGATCGAGCCGCTCGCCTTGATCGCCAAGCTGGCGCGGATCGGCACGTCGCTGCCGGTCGAGGCGGTCGCCGATGCCGCGCCTTTGATCGCGACGTTCGATTTCGCCACCTTCGGGCGCGCGCCGGCGCGGTTCGACATGGAAGAGCTCGCGGCGCTCAACGCGCGGATCGTCCACCAGCTGCCGTTCGCGGCGGTCGCGGAGCGGCTGCCGGCCGGAATGAGCGAAGGCGACTGGGCGGCGATCCGGCCCAATTTGCGCAGCATCGCCGAGGCGGCGGACTGGTGGGAGATTCTGCACGGCCATGTCGCCGAGCCCGCGGCGGAGGAAGACCGCGCCTTCCTCGCGCGCGCGGCCGACGCCGCGGCGGCGATCGACTGGGCGGATGCGCCTTGGGCTGCGCTGACGGGGCAGCTCAAGGCCGAGCGCAGCGGGCGCTCACTGTTCCACCCCCTGCGCCGCGCGCTCACCGGGCGCGACAGCGGGCCGGAAATGGCGGTGCTGTTGCCGCTGATCGGCCGCGACGAAGCGGTTTCCAGGCTGAAGGCCGCGGCGGACATTAATGGTATAGTATAACATGACGATATAATGTATCATCCTTGGGTGCCGCCCGATTCGGCAGCGGCGGCCGAGGATGAGGAGGATCGTCATGACCGAAGCCGGATTCTTCGCGCAGAAGAGAAGCAGCCCCA
>DASQJU010000260.1:0-3163 GCA_035630915.1 Allosphingosinicella sp. | reverse complement strand
CGTCGAGTTCGGCCACGTCGTCGTCGACCTTGGCCGCGCCGAGGGCGTCATCCGCCGCGACCAGCAGATTCCGCGCGAGGTTCTGCGCGTCGGCGACCGCACCCGCTCGCTGATCCTCAACGTCCGCCGCGAGAACCGCGGGCCGCAGATCTTCCTCAGCCGCGCACACCCCGATTTCATGAAGAAGCTGTTCGCGCAGGAAGTGCCGGAGATTTACGACGGCATCATCGAGATCAAGGCCGCCGCCCGCGATCCGGGCAGCCGCGCCAAGATCGGCGTGCTCAGCCACGACAGCTCGATCGACCCGGTCGGCGCCTGCGTCGGCATGAAGGGCTCGCGCGTCCAGGCCGTCGTGCAGGAGCTGCAGGGCGAGAAGATCGACATCATCCCGTGGAGCGAGGATCTCGCCACCTTCGTCGTCAATGCGCTGCAGCCGGCCACGGTCGCTCGCGTCGTGATCGACGAGGAGGAGAGCCGGATCGAGGTGGTCGTCCCCGACGACCAGCTCAGCCTCGCCATCGGCCGCCGCGGCCAGAATGTGCGGCTCGCCAGCCAGCTCACCGGCTCCGCGATCGACATCATGACTGAGGCGGATTCGAGCGAGAAGCGCCAGCGCGAGTTCGTCGAGCGCTCCGAGCTGTTCCAGAAGGAGCTGGACGTCGACGAGACTCTCGCCCAGCTGCTGGTCGCCGAAGGCTTCGGCGCCCTGGAGGAGGTCGCCTATGTCGAGCTCGACGAGCTTTCGGGCATCGAGGGCTTCGACGACGAGCTCGCCACCGAGCTGCAGAACCGCGCCCAGGAAGCGCTCCAGCGCCAGGAAGAGGCCGCCCGCGAGGAGCGCCGCGCGCTCGGCGTGTCGGACGAGCTTGCCGAAATGCCCTACCTTACCGAGGCGATGCTGGTGACTCTCGGCAAGGCCGGGATCAAGACGCTCGACGACCTCGCCGATCTCGCCACTGACGAGCTGGTGCAGAAGAAGCGTCCCGAGCAGCGCCGCCAGCGCGAGAGCAATCGGTCCGAGGACAAGGGCGGCGTGCTCGCCGAATATGCCCTCAGCGACGAGCAGGGCAACGAGATCATCATGGCCGCCCGCGCCCATTGGTTCGAGGACGAGAAGTCCGGGGAGGACGCGAATGCGGAAACTCCCCAATGAAACGCTAGACGGCGATAGCCATACGCCCGAGCGCACCTGCATCCTGAGCGGCCGTCACGCCTCCCGGGATGTGTTGGTGCGCCTCGCGCTCGGCCCGCACGGCGAGGTCGCGCCCGACGTGCGCGCCCGCGCGCCCGGACGGGGGGCGTGGATCGGGGTCGACCGCGCGACGCTCGAGGCGGCACAGGCCAAGGGCAAATTGCGCGGCGCGCTGGCGCGGGGGTTCAAGACCGGCGAGCTCAACATTCCCGACGATCTCGGCGAACGGACCGAGGCGGCGCTGCGCCAGGCGGCGCTGGACCGGCTCGGCCTCGAGGCGCGTGCCGGCCTGCTGATCCTGGGCTCGGAGAAGATCGAAGTCGCTGCCCGCCGCGGCCAGGTTGCGCTGCTGCTCCATGCCGAGGACGCGAAGGACGAGGGCCGGCGCAAGCTCGACCAGGCGTGGCGCGTCGGACGCGACGAGGAAGGCAGCGGCCGCCAGGGGCTGGTTTTGCCGGCTGCGAGGGCCATATTGTCATTGGCGCTCGGCCGGGAAAATGTGGTACATATCGCCATCATCGATCGGGCTGCGGCGGCGCGTGTCAGCCACGCGCTAGACCGGTGGCGCGCTTTTATCGGACGTGAGGTTGGGCTAAGCGCCGCGTCGGCGGAAACGTCGGGCGCTTCGGCTGTGAATGAAAAGAAGGATTTTGAGTGAGCGATACGACTGACAAGCCGAAGCTGGGTGCCCGCGCGCCGCTGGGCCTCAAGCGCACGGTCGAGACCGGCAAGGTGAAGCAGAGCTTCAGCCACGGCCGCTCGAACACCGTCGTCGTGGAGGTCAAGAAGCGCCGCATCCTCGGCCGTCCGGGCGAGGTGGAAGCGCCGAAGCCGGAGCCCGTCGAGGCTCCGGCCCCGGTCGCGAAGGCTCCAGAGCCCGCTCCCGCGCCCAAGCCCGCCCCGCGTCCCGCCAGCACCGAGACCGCACAGGAGCGCTCCGCGCGCCTCATGCGCGAGGCCGAAGAGCAGCGGATGCAGGCGCTCGAGGACGCGCGCCGCCGCGAGGACAAGCAGGCCAAGGCCCAGACCGAGGACGAAAAGCGCCGGGCCGAAGAGAATCGCAAGGCCGAGGACGAGGCCGCCGAGGCCGCCCGCCTCGCCGCCGAGGAAGAGGCGCGCCGCGCCGCCGAGCCCCAGCCGGCGCCGGCCGCGGTCCCGGCCGCGGTCGAGGAGGACGACGACCGTCCGCGTCCACGCCATGGCCACGGCCACGTGCCGGCCAAGCGCCCCGAACCGGCCCGCCCTGCGCGCGGCCGCGACGAGCACCGCCGCGAGCGCGGCAAGCTGACCGTCAGCCGCGCATTGGGCGAGGACGGCGATGCGCGGGCACGCTCCCTCGCGGCCCTCAAGCGGTCGCGTGAAAAGGAAAAGCGCTCCCACATGCAGGCCGGCCCGTCGGCCAAGCAAGTCCGCGACGTGGTGGTGCCCGAGGCGATCAGCGTCGGCGAGCTCGCCAACCGCATGGCCGAGCGCGCCGCCGACCTCGTCAAGTCGCTGTTCAAGATGGGCATGCCGGTCACCGTCAACGAGGTGATCGATCAGGACACAGCGGAGCTGCTCGTCACCGAGTTCGGCCACAACATCCAGCGCGTCAGCGAAAGCGACATCGACATCCAGCATGAAGAGGATGTCGATGCGCCCGAGACGTTGCAGTCGCGCCCGCCGGTGGTGACCATCATGGGCCATGTCGATCACGGCAAGACGTCGCTGCTCGACGCGATCCGCGGCGCCAACGTCGTCTCCAGCGAATCCGGCGGCATCACCCAGCACATCGGCGCCTATCAGGTATCGCTGCCCGACAAGTCGAAGATCACCTTCCTCGACACGCCGGGCCACGAGGCGTTCACCGAGATGCGCGCGCGTGGCGCCAATGTCACCGACATCGTCATCCTCGTCGTTGCCGCCGACGACGGGCTGCGTCCGCAGACGATCGAGGCGATCAACCACACCAAGGCGGCAGGCGTGCCGATG
>DASQJU010000259.1:0-5819 GCA_035630915.1 Allosphingosinicella sp. | reverse complement strand
CGAGGACGCGCTCGGCAACCTCTATTTCGAGGGGCGCAAGGGCGGCCGGCGCTGGGTGATGTACAAGGGATCGAACGACGTCAGCCGCGTGCCGCCCGAATGGTATTCTTGGCTGACCCGCCAGCTCGACGAGGTGCCCGACAAGTCGCTTCCGCCGGCGCCGAACTTCCTGAAGGCGCCGACGGCGAACCTCACCGGAACGGCCGGCGCCTACCGTCCGTCCGGCGCGCTCGAGCAGGGCGGGAAGCGCGCCGCGGCGAGCGGCGACTACCAGCCCTGGTTGCCCGACTGAGCATGCGCGCGCGGCTCGGCACGACCGCCCTTGCGCTGTCGCTCGCGCTGGCCGCGTGCGGCCCGCGCGGCGCCCAGCAGCAGAACCAGCAGGGCAATGCCGAGGCGGAAGCCGACACGGTCGATATTGCGCAGACGGTGACGCGCGAGCCGGCGGGGACGACCCCGATGGGACAGCGAGTCGCGGTGATCGGCCTGCTCAACAAGCGCAACGGCCTCTCGCGCGACCTCACGCTGCGGCCGGGCCAGGCGATTCGCGTGGGTGACGTGATCGTGCGGCTGCGCGCCTGCGAGGTCAGCGCGCCATGGGAGGTGCAGCAGCTGACCGGCGCCTTCGTCCAGCTCGACGTGCGCGAGCCGCGCTCCGACCGGTTCCGGCGGGTCTTTTCAGGCTGGCTCTATAAGGAAAGCCCGTCGCTCAACGTGGTCGAGCACCCGGTCTACGACGTCTGGCCCAAGAGCTGCGCGATGACCCACCCGGCCGGCGGCACTCCGGCGCCTTCGGGCCGGGCTTCCAGCAGCCGATCCAGCGCCTCGAATTCGACCGGCCCGGCCGAAGCCGCGCCGGCGACCTCGCCGCCGCCCAGCGCGGAATCCAACAGCACCAGATAGTCCTTCTGGTCGATCTCGACCGCGCCGAGGCTCTTGAGGTGCGGCGTGATGAACTGGCAGTCGAGCAGGCGGAAGCCGCCGACGACCAGCCGCGCGACCAGCCAGGCGAGCGCGACCTTGGACGCGCTGGGCTTCAGGGACACCATCGACTCGCCGAAGAATGCGGCGCCGAGCCGCACGCCGTAGAGGCCCCCGGCCAGCGCGCCCTCGTGCCAGACCTCGACCGAATGGGCGCGCCCGGCCTCGTGCAGGCGGACGTAGCTGGCCTCGATCTCGCCGTTGATCCAGGTCTCGTCGCGATCGGCGCAGAGGCGCACGACCTCGGTGAAGGCCTGGTCTGTCGTCACCTCGTAGACGCCAGATTTCAGCAGCTTGCGCAGCGATTTTGAAAGATGGAACGAATCGAGTGGCAGGATCGCCCGGCGCTTCGGCTCGACCCAATAGAGGTCGCTTGCGCTACGGCTGTCGGACATCGGGAAGACGCCGATCGAGTAAGCGCGCAGCAGCAGATCGGGATCAAGCGTTTTCATTTGGAGTCGGCGACGAGTTTCCTCTCGACGCCTGTCCAGAGGCTGAACAATGCCTGCGCGGCGGGCGAGCCGGGCGGCAGGCGCGCTATGCCGCCCGGTTCGGTGCTGATCGTCTCGAACGCGCTGGCCATCGGGATGGCCGGCCAGTCGGGCCTCGCCTCGAGCGCTGCGCGGTGGAGCGAGCGGCGGCGGTCGACCATGTTGAACACCGGCAGGATCGGCCCGCGCCGGAGCGAATGGCGGTCGAGATGGGCGACGACCTCGTCCAGCGCCCGCTGCGACAAAGGCGACGGGATCACGGGCACGATGATGATGTCGGCGGCGCGCAGCACCTGCTCGCTGGTCTCGGTCAGGCCCGGCGGCGCGTCGAGCACCACCCGGTCATATTTCCGGCCGACATCGTCGATCAGCTTCAGCAGACGCTTCTTCTTGCCGAGACCGAACAGATAATGGTCGAGGCCGCGCAGCGAGGCGTCGGCGGGGAGCAGGTCGAGGCGGTCGATGCTCGTCGCCTGGACCATCTTCTGCGGATCGACATCCTTGGCGAAGATCGCCTGCGCGCCGTTCTTGCCGTGGCTGGCGCCGCCGAGCAGGAAGCTCGCCGCCGACTGCGGATCGAGGTCCCAGAGCAGGGTTCGCCGCGCCGACCGGACCGCCGAGGCCCAGCCGAGGCTGACCGCCAGCGTGGTCTTTCCGACGCCGCCTTTCAGGCTGTAAACCGCGATCGAGCGCATGCCCTTCTCCCGCGGCAGCGACCCTACAGGATTTCGCGCACCCTGTCTTGCGGCCGGCACAGGCGCGCGCCCTTGTCGGTCTCGACCAGCGGGCGCTCGATCAGGATCGGGTTGGCGACCATTGCGTCGAGGATCTCCTCGTCGCCGGCGCCGCGCCCGATCAGCGCCTGGGCTTGCGCCTCCTTGGCCCGAAGGCCTTCGCGCGGCGAGATGCCGGCGGCGGCGTAGATGCGGCGCAGCTCGGCCTTGTCGGGCGGCGTTTTCAGATACTCGATGACGTTGAGATCCGCGTTCGAGTTCTGCAGGATTTCCAGAGTCTTGCGTGACGTCCCGCACATCGGATTGTGATAAATGGTGGCTTTCATGCCGTCGATTTATCGCGATCGTGCGTCCTCCGCCAGCGCATCCCGAAAATCCGGAGTTTGTCTTATTCGCCGCGAGGAGTTGATCCGGCGCCGGCTGCTCAGCCTGAACTCCGGTTCGCCTCCCGAATAACTCCCTCGCGCACCGCAAGTCGACCGGCAGGTCCCGCCGCCATCGTCCAGATCCAGTCTCGCGCCAATTTGCCTGATCCGCATGACGCATCCCGGTCCCGGCAAGAGTCGCGGATCGCTGGCACGGTAGACGAGCGACCGGCCTTCGACGCGTGCGACGCCCGAAATTGCGCACATATGGTCGTTAAAGAAATTGAGCTCGGCGCGGAAATACCCTCGATGGCGATCGATCGGGACGATCTCCAGAACATCCTCCACCAGCGAGGTTTCTCCGAAGATGGTGCTGTTCGTGAAACGATGAGAATAGCGGCCAGCGAGCCTGTCGACCAGCGGAGCCGGAGCAGCCGCGCTCAGTATCGCGGCTGCAGCAGCGAACACGACCAGCCTACCAGCCGCCGCCACCGCCGCCCCCACCGCCGCCGCCGGAAAAACCGCCGCCGCCCGAGCCGCTGCTCGACCCTGGCGCCGTGGCCGCTGCCGCAACGCTGCTCGCGAGGGCCCCGCCCATCGTGCTGGCGAAGCGGCCGGGGTTGGACCAAGGAGATTGGCTGCCGACATACCAGCCCATGCCCGTCCCGCTTTGCCTGTTCGGATCGGCCGCCGCCGCGGCGAGCACGCCGGCGAAGCGCGCCGCCCACCGATTCTCGACGCCGAGCGCGATCGCATAGGGCAGGAAGCGCTCGAACAGCTCCGGGGTCTTTTCCGGCGGGTGCAGCACCTCGAGCCGATTCTCCTCGGTGACCGAGAGATATTTCTGGAAGCCCGCGATCTGGTCCATCGTCGCGCGGCCTTCTTTGGTCGGCGCCGCCATCCACCAGAAGGCGGAGATGACCAAGGGCAAGGCGAGCAGAGGCGAGAGGACGGGCAAGGCCATTCCGGCATTGCCGGCGATGCCCACCGTCCCGACCAGCAGGATCAGTCCGCCGAGGCCGGCGAGAATCGAGACGATGAGCGCGATCCAGCCGCCGGCGCCGCTGCGCTTTGCCCGGGGCGCGAGGCCGAGCGCGACGAGGAACAGGCCGAGGCCGAGCCAGGCGACCATGCCTTCGCCGGGATTGGCGAAGGGATCGGTGGAGATGAGCATGGCGCCGACCAGGGTCATGGCCGCAAGCATCAGCCACAAGCCGGCCCAGGCCCAGCCGAGATTGGTCAGGAAGAGCTTGCCCTTATAGGCCTCGTCGAGGCCTTCCTGGAGTCCGCTCTTGGCGCTCTGGAAGACTGTGTGGTTGCTCTTGTCCATCTCCACGCTGTCGCCGCGCGAGAAGAGGCTGTTCAACATCCGCCGCTCGGGCACGGCCATGCCGTCGCCCTCGGCGGTCTTCTCGATCCGGGTCTTCTTGCCGCCGAAGAAGCCGCCTTCGTTCTCGACCAGGCGGATCTTGCCGTGCACTCCGCTGTCGACGATCGCCGCGGCGTAGCAGCGATTGTCGAAGCGCATCCGGCGCACGTAGCGAACCGCCGCCGCGCTCATCCCCTCGGGCGGCGAGAAGAGCGGCACCACGGTCCCGGGCAGCGGGCCGCGACCGGCCTCCTTCCAGGCGTAGAAAAAGAATCCGGCCAAAGCCGCCAAAGCGAGCAGGCCGGCGGCGAGCGGGCCGTTCTCCTGCATCCAATTTGAAAGCGCCGAGGGCGGCGGCGGCGCGGCGATCACCCCCTTCGGCCAGGTGACCGAGATCGTGAAGCCCTCATAGGGCGCGAGCGGCTGCGTGGTGCGGAAGACGATCGCGTCGGCTTCCCGGGAGACCAGCTCGGCATTGCGCGCGGTCGATCCCTGCGGGCCGGTGTAGAGGTTCGTCTCGCCGAACTGCACCTCCTGCGGGAGATGGACCCGGACTTCCGCCGTCTCGATCGGGAACAGCCAGCCATTGCCGGTCACGTTCCAGTAGAGCTCGTCGAACTGCGGGTTGGAGAAATTGAGCTGCCGGGTTGTCGTGTAGCGGATCGTGTAGACGTGCTCGCCCTGCGGCACGAACGTGTCGGCGTCGCCGATCTTCACGCGCACGCCATTGTCGATCGATTCTCGCGACCAGGGCACTTGCTGGCCATCGAGCTCGACGTTCTCGACGGTGAAGCCGACGCGAACCGTGCGACCCTCGCGCTCGTAGCGCGTCGGGAAATCGCGGTAGATGCCGTGGCGGATATTGTCGCCCTCGGCGTCCACCCGGATCGTCTCGGTGACGTGGAGCGAGGAATCGCGCGCGACGTCGATGTCGCTGCGATAGGAGATGATCCGCTCGCCCTGTCCGGTCGAGACGAACGACTCCGCATCTGCGGGCGGTTTGGCGAGCGCGGCAGCGGGCGCGGCGACGACGAGCGCGGCGATCAGCAGCGCGGCGAGGGCGCGGAGCACCGGCTCAGGCCTTCGCGGCGCCGAAGCTGACCACCGGCGCGTTCTGGATCGAGGCGTCGGTGTCGGTGTAGAATTCTTCCTCGGTGAAGCCCATCGGCCGGGCGAAGAGGACGTCGGGGAAGGATTGGATCCGCGTGTTGAGGTCGCGGACGGTCGCATTGTAGTAGCGCCGCGCGCTCTGCAGATTGTCCTCGATCTCGGAAAGCTCGTCCTGAAGCTGGCGGAAATTGTCGTCGGCCTTGAGGTCCGGATAGGCCTCGGCCACCGCCATCAGCCGCCCGAGCATCGCGGAGAAAGCGTTGTCGGCCTGCGCCGTCGCCGCGACGCCCTTGGCGGAGACCGCGTCGCCGCGATGCGCGATGACCTCAGTCAGCGTCTCGCGCTCGTGGGTCGCATAGCCCTGCACTGTGGAGACGAGGTTGGGGATGAGGTCGGCGCGGCGGCGAAGCTGCACCGTGATCCCGCTGAACCCCTCCTTGACCAGGGCGCGAAGGCGCACCAACCGGTTGTAGATCGCGACGCCCCAGATCAGCAGGACGACGACAACGCCGAGAACGATTAAAGTGATGAGCATTAGACGCCTCCCCAATCCCTAGGGCTTCATAGGGCTGGCGCGGGAGGGGGTAAAGGAGCGGTGGCGGGCCTCTCGATCTCCGGGTGCGCGGTCTGGCCTAGGTCGATGTTGATGAGGTCGAGCCGCGCGCCCTGATTGTAGAGCGAGCAGAGTTTGATCGCCTGCCACAACTGGTCGGGCGCGGGCGAGAATTCGAAGGATTGGCCACGGGAGGCCTTCACGCGAAATATGCCA
>DASQJU010000258.1:0-24427 GCA_035630915.1 Allosphingosinicella sp. | reverse complement strand
GCGGCGCCCACCGGGACTCCGCAACAGGTCTGCCGTCTTTCGCTCTAAACCACGCTTGCAGGCGCCTGGTCGCAGGATCCGTCGTCCCTTCTTTCGATCTGGATGGTGGTGTGGTCGATCCCGAATTCTTCTTTCAGCGTCGCCGCGGCCTCGTGAAGAAATTCGTCGTCCGGCAGACCTTCTGGCATGACGAGGTGACAGGTCAATGCCACCTCGGTCGTGCTCATCCCCCAGATATGAAGGTCGTGCACGCGCGACACGCCCGGCAGCAATGCCAGCTTCTGCTCGACCTCCGCCGGCGCGATCCCCTCGGGCACGCGATCAAGCGAAAGTCCCACCGAATCCTTCAATAGCCCCCATGTCCCGAAGAAGATCACGGCGACGATGGCAAGGCTGGTAAGCGGATCGAGCCAGAGCCAGCCCGTCTTCGCTATCGCGAAGCCGGCGACCACGACCCCCGCCGACACGGCGGCATCCGCCGCCATGTGCAAATATGCGCCGCGAATGTTGATGTCCCCCTTTCGCCCGCTGGCGAACAGCAAGGCCGTCGCGGTATTGATGACGATGCCGACGCCCGCGACGAGCATCACGGTTCCGCTCGAGATCGGCTGGGGATCGGAGAATCGCTGGATCGCCTCGAATGCGATCGCGCCCATGGCGACGAGGAGGAACAGCGCGTTGAACAGCGCAGCCAGAATCGAGGAGCGACGGAAGCCGTAGGTGTAGTGGCGCGTCGGGCCGCGCTTGGCCAGCGATGCCGCGCCCCAGGCGATGAGGAGCCCTGCGACATCGGATAGATTGTGCCCTGCATCGGCAAGCAGCGCCATCGAGTTGGCGAGGATGCCGAACACCGCCTCAACGATGACGAACCCCATGTTGAGGGTCGTGCCGATCAGAAAGGCGCGACCGAAGTCCTTTGGTGCGTGTGAATGTCCGGCGTGATCGCCCGATCCATGCGCGTGCCCGGCCATTTGGTTGTCCTCCTCGATTTCTCACTTGGCGTGAACATGTTCGCCGGGGGTGGTCGATTCGCGTCGCGTATCGAACAATAGCGAAGGATGACCTCAGCCCATGATCGTCGCCCGGCCGCCCTCGTCGAACGTGTAGATCCGGAATGGCTGATGTCGCCCGTCGGGCGATTCCATGCCCGGCGCGCCGAGCGGCATGCCCGGAACGGCGACGCCCCTGACGGCCGCGGATCGCCCGCGCAGCAGGCGATCGACGCGGTCGAGCGGGACGTGGCCCTCGACAACCAGGCCCCCAACCACCGCCGTATGGCAAGAGGCCAGGGCCTGGGGGACGCCAAGCCTGCGCTTGATCCGCGCCATGTCGGGCGAGTCGATGATGCGGGTCCGATAGCCGGCCCGGCGCGCCGCCGCGGCCCAGAGCAGGCAGCAGTCGCAGCCCGGATCGCGATAGATCGTCATGTCGCGTGGGCCGAGCGGCACCGCTCGCGCGGCTCCCGGCACCAGCAGCGCCAAGGCGCTCGCGACTCCGCCGAGCGCCTGCCGCCGCGTCAAAGCCGGTCGTGTCATCATCTCCACCGTTCGATCCTCCTCGATCTCCATGATTCGACTCTCTCTCGCAATGCGTTTCCAGCGGCTGCTAGCGCCGTGCCCGTCTTCACGAATGAAGGCTGTCGCTGTCGCCGCACGGCACTTCCTCGGTCTGAATCGTGGCGTGCGAGATCTCGAACCGCTCGCGAAGCATCTTCGCCAGCGATGCACGGACGCTCTCGGCAACCGCGCCCTGGGCGAGTTCCACATGCACCGAGAGGCTGCTGTCGTCGCTGGTCAGCGACCAGACATGGAGGTCGTGAACGCCCGCGACCCCTCGCGTCTCCCCGATCGCCGCCCTGATCTCGACGATGCTCAGTCTCCCGGGCACGCCCTCAAGCAGGATATGGGTCGTATCCTTGAGCAGCGACCAGGTTCTCGGCAGCACCCACAGGCCGATCCCGATCGCGACGACCGGATCGACCCACTGCCATCCGGTAAACATGATGACGAGTGCGCCGGCGATGACCCCGACCGAACCGAGCATGTCGGCCCAGACCTCGAGATAGGCCCCCTTGACGTTGAGGCTCTTGTCCTTTCCCGCGCTGAGCAGGCGCATTGCGATCAGGTTGATCACAAGGCCGATCGCCGCGACGATCAGCATGCCGCCCGAGCCGACCTCCTCGGGCACGAAAAAGCGCCCGATGCCTTCCCAGAGCACATAGGCAGCGACGGCGAACAACAGCAGCGCGTTGAACGCGGCCGCCAGGATCTCGAATCGCCGGTATCCGAAGGTCCGGGTGTCGTCGGCCGGACGCTGGCCGATCCTGACCGCCGCGAGCGCGATGGCGAGCGCCGCGGCGTCGGTGAACATATGGGCCGCGTCCGACAGCAAAGCGAGGCTGTTGAACACATAGGCGCCCACCAGTTCTGCGATCAGGAAGGTCGCGGTCAGCGCGAGCGTGATCGCCAGCATCCTGCTGTTCGCGCCGGCCGCGTGATTGTGGGCATGGCCCTTATCGTCGTGGCCCGAGCTCATCTTTTCTTCTCCTTCTTGTCGTCGGCATGCCGGTCCGCGGGGTCGGTGGAGGTCGGGGCGCCACCCGTCGGCGCGTTCAGCCATTGGTCGGCGTCTGCCCGCCGTGACGGCTCGAAGAAGCGGACCTCGCCGACAAGTCCCGTTCCCGCGGCTTTTGCGCCCCAGTCCTTCCATCGCGCCTCGCCGACGATGGCGATGCGGGCGATCGGATGCGGTCCCCTATGGTCGAGCTTCAGTCCCTCGAGCAGCCGGTCGAGGCTCCAGCTTTCGAAGCGTGGCCCGAGCCGAATGAGCATCCTGACCGGCGCGGCGCGGCCGTTGGCGAACCATTCGAGCCGGGTCACCAGCTCAAAATAGTCCTCGGTCGTGAGCTGGCCGTCCGCATCGACCAGCAGCAGCCCGCCATCAGCGTCACTGACAGTCAGCACGGATTGTCTCCCTCAAAGGATGCCTGAACCCGCTCATTTGGCCGGCATCGTCCGGCCGAACACATCCTCGTCCTGATATTCGCCAGGCACGTGCCGTTTGCGGCGGATGCGCAGCAGCAGATGGCTGATCGCGGGCAGCACGAAGAGGGTCAGCAAAGTGGCGACGATCAGGCCGGCGATGACCACGATCGCCAACGGCTTCTGGACCTCGGCGCCGCGGCCGGTCGCGACCGCCATCGGGATAAACCCGATCGCGGGGACGATGCCGGTGATCATGACCGCGCGGACACGCTCCATCAATCCTTCGGCGACGGCGGTGTCGACCGCCACGCCGTCGTCGATCCGTTGTCGGATGCTGGACATGACGACCAGGCCGTTGAGGACGGTGACGCCGGACAGGACGATGAACCCCACCGCCGCCGAGATCGAGAAAGACTGCCCGGAGAGCGCGAGCCCGAAGACGCCGCCGGCAAGGCCGAGCGGCACCGCCGAATAGACGGCAAGGGCGGACGACACGCTGCGCAGCGCCATGAACAAGAGCCCGAAGATCAGGACGAACACGACCGGGATCACCAGCGACAGCCGAGCGGAGGCCGCCTGCAGATTCTCGAACTGGCCGCCCCACTGGATAAACACGCCCGGCGGAAGCTGAACCTCCCGGGCGACGCGCTCCTGAGCCTCGGTCACATAGGAGCCAAGGTCGCGGCCGCGGACATTGGCCTGGACGACGACGCGGCGCTGTCCATTCTCTCGGCTGACCTGGTTGACGCCTTCCGAGAATTGGAACCGGGCAAGCTCGCGCAGCGGCACAGAATGGCGCGGCCCGCTACCGCTTTCCGGCAGCATCACCGGCAAGGCCCCGACCGCGTCGAGATCGTTGCGCGTCGCATTGGCGAGGCGGACGACGATGTTGAAGCGGCGGTCGCCTTCGAAGACCAGTCCCGATTCCCGGCCGCCAAGCGCCGCCGAGACGGTATCGCTGACATCGCCGACCGACAGGCCATAACGCGAGATGGCGTCGCGGTTGAACTGGACGTCGAGCGTCGGGAATCCCGCCGTCTGCTCGACCCGCAGGTCCGCAGTTCCATCGACTCCGTTCAGCACGGTCGCGATGCGCCGCGACACCTGCTCGAGCTGTTCGAGATTGTCGCCGAACACCTTGACCGCAAGGTCGCCGCGCACGCCCGCAATGAGCTCGTTGAAGCGCATCTCGATAGGCTGGCTGACCTCGAACGCATTGCCGGTCAGCGTCGCCATGCGCTGTTCGATCCGCTCGACGATTTGTTCCTTGGAGGTGACGCCGGCGGGCCATTGGTCGCTCGGTCTGAGGATCACGAACGCATCGGAGGCATTTTGCGGCATCGGGTCGGTCGCGACCTCGGCCGTGCCGGTCTTCGAATAGACATAGGCGACTTCCGGCAGCGACGAGATGGCCCGCTCGACGCGCCTCTGCATGTCGAGCGATTGTTCGAGCGAGGTCGACGGAATGCGGATCGCCTGCATCGCGAGATCGCCCTCGTCGAGCTGCGGGATGAACTCGCGGCCGAGCGTGGTGAACAGGAGGCCGGCCAGGACGAACGTCCCAAGCCCGGCACCGATCCAGGGCCAGGGCCGGGCGATCACCCGCTTGAGGACCGGTTCATATTTCTCCTTGGTCCACGCGATGACCCTTACCTCTTTCTCCGACACCTTGCCGCGGATCAGGACCGCCACCATCGCCGGAACGAAGGTCAGAGAGAGAATGAAGGCGCCGACGAGTGCGAACATCACGGTCACCGCCATGGGCGTGAACATCTTGCCCTCGACCCCGCTGAAGGTGAGCAGGGGCGCGAAGACGAGGAGGATGATGGCCTGGCCGTAAATGGTGGGCCGCACCATTTCCTTCGACGCTTCGAACACTTCGTGCAGACGTTCGGATACGTTCAGCAGCCGGCCTTCATGATGTTGGCGTTCCGCCAGTCGCCTGAGGCAATTTTCGATAATGATGATCGAGCCGTCGACGATGAGGCCGAAATCGAGCGCGCCGAGGCTCATCAGATTGCCCGACACGCCGTAATAATTCATCCCGATCGCCATCATCAGGAAGGACAGAGGGATGACGAGCGCGGCGATCAGGGCCGCGCGGATGTTGCCGAGCAGCCAGAACAGGGAGGCGATCACCAGCAACGCGCCGATGACCAGATTCTCCTCGACCGTCGAGATGGTGGCCTCGACCAGAGCCGAGCGATCATAGACCGTCGTCACCTTGACGCCGGGTGGAAGCGAGCGGGAGACTTCGGTCAGGCGCTCGGAGACCGCGTTGGCGACGATGCGGCTGTTGCCGCCGGCAAGCATGAGCGCGGTGCCGATCACGACCTCGCGCCCGTTCATCGAAGCGGCGCCGGTGCGAAGCTCGCCGCCCACCGTCACATTGGCGACATTGCCGACCGTGATCGGGATGCCGCCGCGATTGGCGACGGTCGTTCGGGCAATCTCGTCGACATGGCGGATGCGGGCATCGGCCCTGACCAGGAAAGCCTCGCCGCCGCGCTCGACGAAATTGGCGCCGACCGAAATGTTGGCGCGCTCGAGCGCGCTGGCCAGCTCAGAAAAAGAGATGCCGTAGGCGGCCAGCCTGTCGGGATTGGGTTGGACCACGAATTGCTTCTCATAGCCGCCGATCGAATCGACCCCGGCGATATTCTCCACCGTCCGCAATTGCGGCCGCACGACCCAATCCTGGATGGTCCGCAAATAAGCGAGGCGCGCGACCGGGTCGGTCAGACGCTCGCCTTCGGGGGTGAGATAGGACCCGTCCGGCTGGGGGCCGGGCCGCCCGGCCACGCGAGGCGCGTTCGGGTCGTAATCGACCGACCACATCAGCACTTCGCCGAGACCGGTCGAGACCGGCCCCATTTGCGGCTCGGCGCCTTCGGGCAGATTCTCGCGCGCCTGCGCAAGGCGCTCGGCGACCTGCTGGCGCGCGAAATAGATGTCGACGCCTTCGTCGAACACCGCCGTCACCTGGCTGAAGCCGTTGCGCGAGATCGAGCGCGTATGGTCGAGGCCCGGAATGCCGGCGAGCGTCGTCTCGATCGGGAAGGTGACTAGCCGCTCCATGTCGAGCGGGCCGTAGGCGGGCGCCGAAATGTTGACCTGAACCTGCTTGTTGGTGATGTCCGGGACCGCGTCGATCGGCAGGCGGAAGAGCTGGTAGGCGCCTAAAGCGGCGACGACGAGCGTCATTGCGATGACCGCCCAGCGGAAGCGAATGGCGGCGTCGAGAATGCGGCTAATCATGGCGAACTGATCCTGAGGCCGCTCCAATGTGCGGCGCTGAAAGGGAAAGCGGGGTGCGAGGGCTCAATGTTCGGCCTCGCTCGCACCGAGCTGCGACTTGAGCACGAAGGCGCCCTGGGTCACGACGTTGAGGCCGGGGCGAAGGCCTTCGAGGATCTCGATCCTGCCGCCGCTGCGCTGGCCGACCGTCACCGGGACCGCCTGGAAGCCGCCATTGACCTGCACGAAGACCATGTCGCGGCCGCCGATCTGCTGAACGGCTTCCTCGGGCAGCACGATCACCTGCGGCCCGTTGGTGCGCGGCATGATCCGTGCGCGCACGGCCTGGCCCTGGGCGAGGCCGGCCGGGATGCCGATCGGCTGGAGGACGACCGTGGCGGCGCGACTTTCCAGATTGAGCGACGGCGTCGACGACCTGACGACCGCGTCGACGGTGCCGCCGTCGAGCAATTCGATGACCGCGCGGTCGCCGGGCCGGATCCGCTGGGCGTCGGGCGCGGGCACGGCGGCCTCGATCTGGATGCTTCGGGGATCGGAGACGTTGAACAGCTCCGCGCCCGCCGACACGTAAGCGCCCAATTGGGTGTCGACCTCGGTGATCCGGCCGCCGATCGGGCTGGTGACCGCAAGGTAGCGCCCGCCGCCGGTGACGCCCGCGGTGCGCACCGCGGCCTGGGCCCGCTGCAGCTCGGCCTCGGCTTCGCCGCGGACCGCGTCGGCCGCCTCGAGATCCTGGCGCGCGGTGATGCGCGCGTTGAACAGACGTCGTTCGCGCGCCGCGGCGGCCCGCGCCGCAATCGCGCGCGCGGACGCTGCATGAAGCTGCGCGACGAATCCGGCCGCCTCACGGCTTTCCATCAAGGCGACGGTCTCGCCCGCCGCCACGACGTCGCCGAGGCGCTTGTTGATCCTGACGACCGTGCCGTCCGCGCGCGCGGTCAGCAAGGCGCGCCCTTCGGGCGGCGCGGCCACGGTCGCCTGCGCGATGATCTCGGCGCTCAGCGAGCCGGCCTCGATCCGGGTCATGCGAACGCCGCTCGCGCCGAGACGGGCCGGGGACATCGGCAGGAAACCTTCCCGGCCGCCTTCCGCATGGTCCTCGGCCGGCGCTGGCGCCGCGGCCGGCGGCGCGTCGGACATATAGCGGCCGATCATGATGCCGCCGCCGGTCAGGGCGACGGCGCCAACGGCGCCGAGCAGGAGATTGCGGCGGCCGCGAAGCCGTTCGGCGATTTGCATTTCGGAGATCCTCATTGTGCGGCGACCCGGCCGAGCTCGGCCGTCGCGAGGGCAAGGGCGAGGCGGGCGTCGATCAGCGCCGCCTCGGCGGAGGTGTAGGCATTCTGCGCGTCGAGCAGCTCGAGCAGGCTCGCGCGGCCCTCGCGATAGGATTGCTGGGTGAGCCGCAGTCCTTCGAAGGCTTCGGGGATTGCCGAGCCTTCGAGCGCCTGCACGCGCGCCTGCGCGGATTCCACCGCGGCGATGGCGTTCGCCGCCCTCACCGTGACGGTTGCAAGAACGCTCGCCCGTCTGGCCTCGGCGGCAGTCACATTCGCGCGCGCGGCCGAGATATTGCCCTGATTGCGGTCGAACACCGGGATCGGCATCGAGATGCCGCCGACCAAAGCGACGTCGCCCGAGCCGCGGAATTGGCGCACCCCGATCCCCACGGCGGGGTCGAGATTGCGGGCGGCAAGCTGCGCCCGGAGCTCCGCTTCGGCGCTGAGCCCCTCGGTCTCCGCCAGGCGCACGTCGAGACTCCGCTCGGGATCGATCGTCCGCGGCTGGAGGTCGAGAAGATTGCCGGCGACGCTGTCGGGCGCGGTCGTGACGCCGAAAAGCGAGGCCAGGGTGCGACGCGAAGCCGCTTCCTCGGCCCGGGCGGCGAGCAGCTCCGCGGCGGCCCGCGCCGCGGCGGAGCGCGCGCGAATTGCGCGGAGCGGCGGGTCGCGGCCGGCGTCGACGAGCTGCCCCGCTATGCGGGCCAGCTCTCGCGCGCGCTGGTCATTGTCCACGGCGAGGCGCAGCCGGTCGCGGCCGCTGATCGCCCGAGCGAATTGTTCACGCACCTGCTGGGCAAGGTCCGCCCGCATGATCTGCAAGCGCAATTGCGCGGCGGCAAGCTCTGCCCGCGCGACGCCGACACGGGCCCGGCGGCGGCCGCCGAGGTCGAGCCGCTGATTGAGGGCGACGGTCGTTTCCAGCCCGCGCGTGCCGTTATATTCGCCGGTGCCGGCGAAATTCTCGACCTCGACGCTGAGTTCCGGATTGATCCGGAAGCCGGACTGACGAAGGCGCCCTTCGGCAGCCGCGACCGCGGCGCGCGACGCGACGATCGCGGGCGAACGGGCTTCGGCCTCCTCGAGCGCCTGCCCGAGCGTGAGATTGGCCGGCAGCGGACCGTCGCGCGGCACCAGAAGCGGCAAGCCAGGTTGCGGAAGGGGTGCCGGAGGCCCCATCGGCTCCCTGACGATCGGGGTGCCGACGCGGGGCGTCGCCAGCGTCGCGACCTGTGCGTAAGCCGCCGGCCCGAAAGCCGCGACCGTCGCCGCGGCGGACGCCGCGACAAATATTCGAATCATGTTGTGGAAACTCCTGACGATACGACAGGCCCGCGCGGCTCAGGGCCGGCGGGCAGAGGCGCAGCTGTCAGGCGATCGGGGGTCTCAGCGTGGCGCCGGGCGGCGCTTCGGGCAGCCCCTGGGACGCGCGCATCGCGACAAGGGCCTTGCTGACCGGCTCCGACGGCACGGGGGACAATTCAGCCGGAAGGCTGATATTGTCGGCGTGGCAGGCCGCATGGTGATGCGGAACCGGCTGGTGCTCGTCGGCGGGCACCTGGTCGCGGTCGCCCTCGAAATGCGCCGCGGCTTCGACGGTCACCGGCCCGACCTGCTCCGCGGCATGCGCGGCGCTGCCCGACCAGAGGGTCAGCGCGATCATCAAGCACGCAAAGAAGGGGACGAGCCGTCGCATTGGGCGGCCCCTTAGCAGCCAATGGTTCGCGTGGGGAAGGCGCAATCTCACGACCGGGCCTCGGTCGCTGTCGCGCTCAGCTCGCCGAGCGCCTGTGCGACGATCTGTATCCCGCCGGTAATCGCCAGGGTCGCCATGATGGCGGCGACGATGAGATCGGGCCAGGCCGAGCCCGTTCCGAGCACACCGGCCGCGGCGACCATCACGGCGACATTGCCGATCGCGTCGTTGCGCGAGCAAATCCAGACCGAGCGCATGTTGGAATCCCCGTTGCGGAATCGATAGAGCATCAGTGCGACACCGGCATTCGCGATGAGCGCGACGATTCCGACTATTCCCATGATTTCCGGCCGCGGCGAGGAGGCGCCGAAAGCCGACCAGAGCGCGGAGGCGGCGACATAGAGTCCGAAGAGCGTGATCGTGATACCCTTCACCAACGCGGCGCGGGCGCGCCAGGCCAGCGCCAGCCCGGCGACACCGAGGCTGATCGCGTAATTGGCGGAATCGCCGAGGAAGTCGAGCGCGTCGGCCTGCAGCGCCTTGGAATCTCCGGCCAGCCCCGCGACGATCTCGACCGCGAACATGAGGATATTGACGCCGAGCGCGACCCACAACGCGCGGCGCCAGCGCGGATCGGCGAGGGCGGGCGAAACGCCGGGTTCACAGCAGGATTGGCTCACCGAAGTCCTCGAAAATGTCGGGCAGGCGCTTATATGCACCCTGTAGCCGCTACAGGGTCAAGGGCCGATACGATGGGACTCAAGATTGGCGCGCTGGCGCGCGCGACCGGAACGACGCCGGAGACAATCCGCTATTATGAGCGGACCGGGCTGCTGCCGAAGCCCGCGCGGACCGACGGCAATTACCGCGACTTTTCCGCGGAGCATCTACGGCGGCTGAGCTTCATCCGGCATGCCCGCGGCCTCGGCTTCGATATCGCGGACATCAGGTCGCTCGCCGCCCTGGCCGACGATCCCGACCAGGATTGCGCCCAAGCGGACCGGATCGCGAGCGGCCATCTGGACGCCGTCGAACGAAAAATCGAACAGCTCGCTCGCCTGAGAAACGAATTGCGGCACATGGTCGCGCAATGCCGCGGCGGCAGCGTGGCGACTTGCCGCATCCTGCACGTCCTGTCCGACCACGACCTTTGCACGGAGGAGCATAGCTAGCTGCCGCCCCCGGTCGCCGGCACAGCGATCGCTCCGGCTCCGGTCAATCGCCTCGTGCCGAGCAGCTTGTAGATGGCCGGAAGCACGAACAGCGAAAGGAGGGGCGCGGTGATCATGCCGCCGATCATCGGCGCGGCGAGGCGCTGCATGACCTCGGAGCCGGTGCCGTGCCCGATCAGGAGTGGGAACAGGCCGGCGAGGATGACCGCCACGGTCATCGCCTTTGGACGGACGCGCAGGACGCCGCCTTCGATCAGCGCCTGATCGAGATCGTCAGCGTTGGCGAGCCTGTTCTCCTTCTCCCGCTCCCCGATCGCGCGGTCCAGGTAGACGAGCATGACCACGCCGAACTCCGCGGCGAGACCGGCCAGCGCGATGAAGCCGACGGCGGTGGCGATCGAGAGATTGTGGCCGAGCAGGAAGATCAGCCAGACGCCGCCGACCAGCGCGAACGGCAGGGTCAGCAGGATGATCAGCGGCTGGCGGACGCGGCGGAAGGCAAGGAACAGCAAGAGGAAGATGATCGCGATCGTCGCCGGCACGACCCATTTCAGGCGTTCGCCGGCCCGCTGCGCATATTCGAACTGTCCCGACCAGGCGATCGAGTAACCGGGTGGCAGATGCACCGATTGCGCCACCCGTGCGCGCGCCTCGTTCACGAAGCCGACCAGGTCGCGCCCGCGGACGTCGACATAGACCCATAGAGACGGGCGGCCGTTTTCGCTCTTGATCATCGTCGGGCCGCCGGCGACGCGGATCCGCGCCACGGCGGACAGCGGCACGATCGCGCCGCCCGGCGCGACGATCGGAAGCCGGCCCAGGGCGTCCACGCTGTCGCGCGTCTCGCGCGGGAAGCGGACGTTGATCGGGAAACGGGCAAGGCCCTCGATCTTCTCCCCGACCGGGGTTCCGCCGACCGCGACCGCCGCGGTCTGCTGGACGTCCGCGATCGACAGGCCGTAGCGGGCGGCCGCGAGCCGGTCGACCTCGATGTCGATATAGCGGCCGCCCGACAGCCGGTCGGACACCGCCGACACCGTTCCAGGCACCGGCCGCACCGCGCGCTCGATTTCCTCGCCGAGCCGCTGCAGGGTCGCCAGGTCCGGGCCGGATATCTTGACCCCCACCGGACTCTTGATGCCGGTCGCCAGCATGTCGATCCGGTTGCGGATCGGCTGCACGAACACATTGGCCAGCCCCGGAATACGCAGCCTGGCGTCGAGCTCCTCGATGATCCGCTCCGTGGTCATCCCGGGCCGCCATTGCGCGCGCGGGCGCAGCTGGATCGTCGTCTCGAACATCTCGAGCGGCGCCGGGTCGGTCGCGGTATCGGCCCTTCCCGCCTTGCCGAACACGGTCAGCACCTCGGGTACGGTCATGATGATCCGGTCGCTGACCTGCAGCAGCTGCGAGGCGTCGGCCGCCGAAAGGCTCGGCAATGCGGTCGGCATGTAGAGCAGATCGCCTTCGTCGAGCGGCGGCATGAACTCGGCGCCCAGCCGGCTGAGCGGCAAGGCCGTCAGGGCGAGCGCGAGGCCGGCGATGAGGAGCGTAAGCTTCGGCCATCTGAGCACCCAGCCGAGCGCCGGCCGATAGGCGGCGATCAGCGCCCGGTTGACCGGGTTCGCTGTCTCTGGACGGATCCGCCCCTTGATGAACATCAGCATCAGCACCGGCACGATCGTCACCGACAGCCCAGCCGCGGCGGCCATCGCATAGGTCTTGGTGAGCGCCAGCGGCCTGAACAGCCGCCCTTCCTGGGCCTCGAGCGTGAAGATGGGAAGGAAGGACAAGGTGATGATGAGCAGCGAGAAGAATAACGCAGGCCCGACCTCGACGGCAGCCTCGAGGATCAGCGCGCGACGCCGCGGATCGGAGATTTCGCCCTCCTCGTCGCGCGCGTGCTCGAGCTTCTTGTGCGCGTTCTCGACCATGACGATCGCCGCGTCGACCATCGCGCCGATCGCGATGGCGATGCCGCCAAGCGACATGATGTTGGCGTTGACCCCCTGGAGACGCATGACGATGAACGCCGCCAGCACGCCGAGCGGCAGCGTCAGGATCGCGACCAGGGACGAGCGGATGTGCAGCAGGAACAGCGCCGTCACCAGCGCGACGACCAGAAACTCCTCGGCAAGCTTCTCCCAGAGGTTCGAGACGGCACGCTCGATCAGGCTGGACCGGTCGTAGACGGTCACCACCTCGACCCCCGGCGGCAGGCTTGCCCGAAGCTCCGCCAGCCGCGCCTTGACCGCGTCGATGACGGCCAGCGTATCGGCGCCCTGCCGGACGACGATCACGCCGCCGACCGCTTCGCCTTCGCCGTTCAGCTCGGTTATGCCGCGCCGGAAATCCGGCGCCAGCTGCACCCGCGCCACGTCGCCGACCGTGATGGGCGTGCCGCCGGTGCCGACCGCGAGCGGGATCGCCCGGAACTCCGCCAGCGTCTGCAGATAGCCGCCGACCCGGATCATATATTCCGCGCCGCTCTGCTCGACCGCCGAGCCGCCGGCGGCGCGATTGGCGTTGCGGATCGCCTCGATGACCTGGCCGACCGGGATCCGGTAGAGCTGCAGCCGCTGGGGGTCGAGCTGGACCTGGTAGGAGCGCACCATCCCGCCCATGCTCGCCACCTCGGCGACCCCGTCGATCTCCTTGAGCTGGAAGCGCAGGAACCAGTCCTGGAGGGCGCGCAGCTGGCCCAGATCGTGGCGCCCGGTTCGATCGATCAGCGCATATTGAAAGGCCCAGCCGACCCCGGTCGCGTCCGGCCCGAGGGTCGGCGTCACCCCCTGCGGCAGCCGTCCGCTGGCCTGGCTCAGATATTCGAGGGTGCGCGAGCGCGCCCAGTAGAGGTCGGTGCCGTCCTCGAAGATCACGGTGACGAAGCTGTCGCCGAAGGTCGAGAAGGCCCGCACCGCCTTCACCCGCGGCGCCGACTGCATGGTCGTGGCCAGCGGATAGGTGACCTGGCTCTCGACGATGTCGGGCGACTGGCCGGGATAGGAGGTGCGGATGATCACCTGGACGTCCGAAAGGTCCGGAATCGCGTCGAGCGGCATGCGCATGACGGCGAAGATCCCGCTGATCGCGAGGAAGGCGGCGCCGAGCAGGACGAGGAAGCGGTTGGCCGCCGACCAGCGGATGAGCCCGGCGATCATCGCGCGGCGCCGCCGCCGGCGGGGCTTCCCGGCCGCGGCGCGGCGGCGCGGTTCAACCGCTCCATGGTCCCGGTGAGCGAGGCTTCCGAATCGATCAGGAACTGGCCGGAAGCGACCACTTCGTCGCCGGGCGCGAGCCCGGACAATATCTGGGTCCATTCGCCGGCCTCGCGGCCGGTCGCCACGGCGACCGGAAGGAAGCCGCCGTTCCGCCGCACCACGACGACCTTGCGGCGGCCGGTGTCGATCACCGCTTCGGAAGGGACGACCAGCGCCGTGCCGCCGGTGCCCAGAATCTGGACGTTGGCGAACATGCCCTGGCGCAGCCGCCCGCCCGGATTGGCGAGCGTCACCCGCACCCGCGCGGTCCGCGCCTGCGGATCGAGCGTCGGGAAGATATAGTCGACCCGGCCCTCCCGCGTCTCGTTCGGGAAGGCGGCGAAGGTGACCCGCACCGGCAGGCCCGCTCGGATGTCGCCCAATGCGGCCTCCGGCACTTCGGCGACGACGAGCACGCGCGAGAGGCCGGCGATGGTCACGATCGACTGGCCCGGGCTGACCTGGGCGCCCGGGCGGGCGCCGATCCTGGAGACGATGCCCGAGGCCGGCGCGAACACCGCATAAGCCCGCTGCGGCGCGCCGCCGCGGTCGAGCCGCTGGATCGCTGCGGCGGGCAGGCCGAGCAGGCGCAGCCGATTGCGTGCCGCCTCGCCCAGCCCCGGGGTGATCGCCGAGCGCCCGATCCGGCGGAGCGCCGCATATTCATGCTGGGCGCCGAGCAGCTCCGGCGAATAGACGGTGGCGATGCGGCTGCCCCGGGCGACCGGCTCGCCCTCGGCACGGACGGCGAGCGATTCGACGAAGCCCGGGGTCAGCGTCTGCACCTCGGCGATCAGGCGCTCGTCGAGCTCGACCCGGCCGACCGCGGTCACCGACGGCGCGATATCGCGCATCTCAGCCCGCACGACCCTTATGCCGAGATTCTGGATCATCGCCGGCGACACGCGCACGCCCGCTTCGGCCTCGTCCGCATATCTGGGGATGAGGTCCATGTTCATCGACGACTTGCCGGGCCCCGGATAGCGTTCCTGCGGCACCATCGGGTCGTACCAGTAGAGGATGCGGCGTCCCGAGGCGTCGGTGGAGGCCGCCCCCCCTTCCCGCCCGGCGAGCCAATAGCCCACCAGCCCGGAAACGAGCGTGAGAGCGAGCGCGGCGGCGATGGCGATGAGGTTGCGGCGACTGAGGCCGCGACTGGTGATGAGCGTCGTTCGGGTCATTGGTCGGCCTCCCCGGAAAGATAGATGAGCTCGGCCGCGGCGCGGGCGCGCCTGCCCTGCTGGGCGAGCGACTGGAGGTGCGCCTCGACATAGCGCCGCACGATGTTGAGCGGCAGCTCGAGGCTCCCCTGCCCTCCCGCATAGCGCGCCTCCGCGGCCTCGAACGAGGCTTCGAGCGACGGGATCGCCTGATCCCGCAGGATGGCGAGTTGCGCTTCGGCGCTCCGATAATCGGCCAAGGCGGCGAGATAGGCGCTGCCGATCTGCCGGCGCACGCCTTCCGCGCGAAGCCTTGCGGCATCGGCGCGCTCCGAGGCTTCGGCGATCCGCCGGTCCTGCAGCCGGCCCCGGTTGATCTGCAGCGGGATCGTGACCTGCAGGCTCACCATGTCGCCATATTCGGGCCGCCAGCCATACATGACCTGCCAGCTGAGATTGGGCCGGCGCGCGGCGCGCGCCGCGTCGACCTGGCGAAGCGCCGCCTGCTCCTGCGCCTCGGCGACGCGCACATGCGGGTGATCCTCGCTGCCGTGATGATCCTGAACCGCGGCGGGAATTGCGATGTTGGGGACCGAGTCCGGGAGCGGGCGATGGGCGGCATCGCCGATCCAGCGGGCAAGCTCGGCCCGCGCCCGCGCCTCGGCGCCCTCGGCTTCCGCCAGCTGGGCGTCGGCGAGCGCGATCTCGGCCTGCGCCTGAAGCGCCAGCGCCGGCGACGACGCGCCGGTCGGCACGCCCGCCTCCATGACCCGCCTCCCCGCCTCCAGATCGTTCCGTATGCGGGCGAGCAGGCGCTGCCTCGCGGCGGCCTCGACCGCGCCGATCCAGGCAATCATGACGTTGCGCTGGATCTCGCGCTCCTCAGCGCTGCCCTCGGCCCGGCTCACCACGGCTTCGGCGCGCAGGCGCGCCGCCTCGGCCTCGCGCCGCGACCGGCGGACCTGCTCGCGCATCACGCCGATCGTGTACATCGTCATGTTGTCGCGCGCCGGGTCGAACGCCACGGAGCCGGTGACCGGATAGTTCTGCACGCCGGCCGTGATCTGCGGATCGGGCAGCGTCCGCGCCGCCACCGCCGCCTGCTCGGAGGCGGCGGCGTCGCGGCCATAGGCCTCGATGGTCGGCTGCTCGTCGCGTCCCAGCGCCACCGCTTCCTGGAGAGTGAGCGGCGGCGTGGCGGGCGCCGATTGAGCCGCCAGCGGCGGACTCGCCGTCAGCGCCGCGGCCAGCGCGGCCGCGATCGGAAAGCGCCAATTCCGCTTTGCCTCGGACCGGCGGGCGCCGTTCATTGCTTCCTGATCGAGGTCAGAGTGTAGCCGGTCCCGCTTCGGCGGAACTGGAACGCGACCCGGTCGCCGGCGCCGATCCCCTCGATCATCGCCACGGGATCCGCCCGAAACGTCATGGTCATGGCGGGCCAGCCCAGGCCCTGGATGGGGCCATGGGAGATCGACACCTGGTCGCCCGCGACCGCGGTCACCGCGCCCTCGCCCGAATAGACTTGCTGGGGATCGTCCGCCGCGGGGGTGCCGGCGGCGCCTTGCTGATTGGGCGTCGGCGTCGCGGATTGGCCGCAGGCCGTGATCGCCAGCGCCAGCGCGATCGCGCCGGCGATTTGAAACTCTTTCATGATCGTCCACCTCATTCCCGAATGTGTCGTGGCCGCGCAGGAGCGCCTCGACATCATCACGGCCACCGCCAAAGGCGATGGCCAGCTCGTCAGGTCAGGCCGATAGAGGCGCGCGCCGGCTCGGCGCCGGCGGGCGCGACGGCCTCAGCTGGTGGTGGTTCGGGGAGGTGGGTCGACCGTGCCAGGGTCGATCGACGGAAGTGCACATGGCGGCCAGGTCGCGGAGAGCAGGCCGTCCGCCCGGACCTGCCCGACCTCGGCACCAACCAGGGGCACGACCGCCCCCGGGCAGGCAAGCGCGCAATCGGGCGCGCAGGCCGGTGCGCAGCAGCCCATGTCCTTGTGTGCGGCCATCCCGTCACCGACCATTCCGGACGCCATCGCCATCGGGCAGTCGGCCGCGGCACCGGCGAATGCCGGCCCTGGCGCGCTTGCCAGCGAGACCACGAGCAGGACGAACAGGAAAATCCTTGTCACGCGCTCAAGACTAGATTGGAAGCCGGTGCGGTTCAAGGCCGGCCCAATCTGATATGGCTTCTGGCCTCGCGCGCGCATCGGCAATGAAGGTAGCGATCATGTTTTATCTTTTCGTGAAGGCAGCGATCTCCGGAGTCATCGTGGCCGCGGTTTCCGAGGTCGCTCGCAAATATCCCGGCTGGGGCGGGCTCATCGCCTCGCTGCCGCTCATCTCCGTGCTCGGCATGATCTGGCTGTGGCGCGACACCCACGATCCTGTGCGGATGGCCGCGCACGCCCAGGCGACCTTCTGGTTCGTCCTGCCTTCGCTGCCGATGTTCCTGCTGATCCCGCTGATGCTGCGGAACGGGCAATCCTTCTGGGCTTCGCTCGTCGCCGGCTGCGCGCTCACCTTGATTCTCTATGCCGGCGTGACCTGGTTCGGGGGCCGGCTGGGACTGAAGCTCTAGGGTCGCTCCCGCGCGGCGCGGCCCGGACCGGTATGGTTCGCGCGCCGCCTTTTCGGAATTCGGTGACTCGCAATCAATCATCCGGGCGAGCGAAGGCCCCTCCTTATGTTTCATGGGCGACCCGGGCCGTCACGGGCGATCGACGGGCGTTCAAAACAATCGCTTGACCTTCCAGTTACTGGAACTGGCACTGCCGGCGCACCAGATCCGAATCACAGGTGCTCAGATGGACGAGACTCATAGCTGCAACCACGATCATCATGGCCACGGCGCCACCTCGCCCGCCGCAGCCATCGACCCGGTATGCGGCATGACGGTCGATCCGGCCACGACGCCCCACCACGCGGGCCACGCGGGCCACGACTATCATTTCTGCTCGGCCAAGTGCCGCGAGCGCTTCGAGGCGCGGCCCGAAATCTTCCTCGACGGATCGATGCGCGAAGCCGCGCAGGGGCCGAAGGACGTGATCTACACCTGCCCGATGCACCCCCAGATCGAGCAAATCGGTCCCGGCACCTGCCCGATCTGCGGAATGGCGCTCGAGCCCAAGGGGGTCGCGCAGATCGAAGGCCCGTCTGAAGAATATCTCGACATGCGTCGGCGCTTCGTCGTCTCGGCGCTCCTCAGCGCGCCGCTCGCGCTTCTCGTCATGCTTCGCCATTTCTGGCCGGTCTCGGTCGAGGCGCTCGGCGCGCGAACGCTGGACTGGGTCGAGCTCGCGGTGGCGACGCCGGTCGTGCTCTGGGGCGGCTGGCCGTTCTTCGTGCGCGGCTGGCAAAGCCTGCTTCGCATGCGATTCAACATGTTCACCCTGATCGCGCTCGGAACCGGCGTCGCCTGGGCCTATTCGGTCGTCGGGGCCGTCGCGCCGCAGATCTTCCCGCCCTCCTTCCGGACGATGCATGGCGGCGTCGGCCTCTATTTCGAGGCGGCCGCGGTGATCGTCACGCTCGTGCTGCTCGGCCAGGTGCTGGAATTGAGGGCGCGCGAGCGCACCGGCTCCGCCATCCGCGCGCTGCTCGATCTCGCGCCGAAGACCGCGCACCTGGTGGAAGCGGGCGGCGGCGAGCGGACCGTTCCGGTCGAGCTGGTGCGCGCGGGGGACCGGCTTCGGGTCAAGCCCGGCGAGGCCGTTCCGGTCGACGGAACTGTGGCCGAAGGCTCCTCGGCGGTCGATGAATCCATGCTCACCGGCGAGCCGTTGCCCGTCGCGAAGCAGGCCGGCGACGCCGTCACCGGCGGTTCGATCAACGGCGACGGCGCCTTCGTCATGACCGCGGAGCGGGTCGGCTCGGAGACGATGCTCGCCCGGATCGTGCAGATGGTCGCGGAGGCGCAGCGCAGCCAGGCGCCGATTCAGAAGAAGGTGGATCAGGTTTCCGCCTGGTTCGTGCCCGGGGTCATAGCCGTCGCGATGCTCGCCTTCGCCTTCTGGTCGTTCGCGGCGCCGCCGCCGAGCGTGCCGTTCGCGCTGGTCGCGGCCGTCTCGGTGCTGATCATCGCCTGCCCCTGCGCGCTCGGCCTCGCGACCCCGATGTCGATCATGGTCGGCGTCGGCAAGGGCGCCCAGGCCGGAATCCTCATCAAGAATGCGGAGGCGCTCGAGCGCTTCGCATCGGTCGACACCCTGGTCGTCGACAAGACCGGCACCCTCACCGAAGGCAAGCCGGCGCTGGTCGCGGTCGAGCCCGCCGCCGGCCGGAGCGAGGAGGAGATCCTCACGGGGATCGCATCGCTGGAGCAGTCGAGCGCGCATCCGCTCGCCCATGCGATCGTCGCCGGCGCCGAGGAGCGCGGCCTTACCCTTCGGCCGGTCGAGGATTTCGGGTCGGTCTCCGGCAAGGGCGTCGTCGGCCGGGTCGCCGGCAAGCGCGTCGCCATCGGCAATGCCGCGATGATGCGGGACGAAGGCGCCGACGAGGCCGCAATGGCGGACTCGGCCGCGCGCCACCGCGACGAAGGCGCGACCGTGATGTTCGTCGCGGTCGACGGCATCTATGCCGGGCTGGTCGCGGTCGCCGACCCGGTCAAGGCCACCACCGCGCGAGCGGTCGAGCTGCTCCACGGGGAAGGCCTTCGGCTGATCATGCTCACCGGCGACAACCGCCGCACCGCCGAGGCGGTCGCCCGCCGGCTCGGCATCGACGAGGTGATCGCCGATGTGCTTCCGCAGGACAAGGATGCCGCGATCGAGCGCCTCAAGCGTGAAGGACGGGTGGTCGCCATGGCGGGCGACGGAGTCAACGACGCCCCCGCGCTGGCGAGGGCCGACATCGGCATCGCGATGGGCACAGGGGCCGACGTCGCCGTCGAGAGCGCCGGGGTGACCCTGGTCAAGGGCGACCTGATCGGCCTTGTCCGCGCGCGGCGCCTCTCCCGCGCGGTCACCGGCAACATCCGCCAGAACCTTCTGTTCGCTTTCGGCTATAACGGCCTCGGCATTCCGATCGCTGCGGGTCTGCTCTATCCGCTGACCGGCCTGCTTTTGAGCCCGATGATCGCGGCGCTGGCGATGAGCCTGTCCTCGGTGTCGGTGATCGGCAACGCGCTGCGGCTGCGGGCGCTGGACCTGGAGACGATCCGATGAACATTGGCCAGGCCTCGGAACGCTCTGGACTGCCGACCAAGACGATCCGTTATTATGAGCAGATCGGCCTGTTGAGGCCCGGGAGGCGGGACAATGGCTTCCGAGACTATGGCAAGCGCGAAGTGCATGAGCTGCGCTTCATCGCCCGGGCCCGCGGGCTCGGCTTCAGCGTCGAGGAATGCCGGCATCTGCTGGCGCTCTATCGCGACGAAGGCCGTGCAAGCTCGGACGTCCGCGAGACGGCACAGGTCCACATCGAGGCCATCCGCGCCAAGATCGAGGCGCTGCGCTCGATGGAGAAGACGCTGGCGCACCTGATCGAGCGCTGCGCCGGGGACGAGCGGCCCGATTGCCCGATCCTCGACGGCCTCTCGGGCGACTGAGCGGCGATTCCGGCGCCGCCCGAAACGGTGCCCCGCAGCCGCTCACGCGTGAGGGGGAATGGCCTCGTCGAACGTCACGACCGCGTCCCGGAGGCCGCAGGCGACAAGCTGGGCGCGGCTGACCACGTCATAGGCCGCCCGTGCCCTCTTCACATATTGATGGGCCGTCTCGACGCTGATCCCGAGGATCGCTGCGATTTCCCAGTCGGTCTTGCCCGCGGCCAGAAGCCGGACGCATTGCCGCTCGCGCCGGCTGAGATGGGGACACCGGCTTGAGGCCGGATAGCCATGGATGCGGCGAGCGGCGCGAAACGCATGAGCGCCGATCTGCTCTGCGCAGAGCAGCCGCTCGGCCGGCAGCTCCACGGCCGTGCGCACCGCGAACGAGCATGAGCCGGCCGGCTCTCCCGGGACATTCACCGGCACGGTGAAGCCATCGCCGATGCCGAAGCGCCTGCTCCGCTCGAAGATCTCGCGGCCCTTGCCTCCGATCGCGACGAGGCTCGGCACCTCGAACCAGGCAAAGCCGATATTGGTGCGGGCGCAGGCATGGTGGACCGGATCGGCGCCGATGAGGCCATGCGCCGCCAGCTCCTCCTCCCAGCCCGAAGGGTAGGTGTCGATGCGGATCAGGCCGGGGCCCGGCGAGGCCAGGCTCGAATGGTGAAGCAAAGCGAAATAGTCGAAGCCAAGGTCTTCTGTGGCGCTGTCCAGCAACGCGCGAAGTTCCCGATCCTCGGCGCAAAGCCCCGCCCCTGCTTCGAACTGATCGATGAGGCGCGCATGATGCAAAAGTCGCTCCTCAGCCCGCAATTCCCGGAGGGTCACGGCCTTGCAAGAGACAAACCCTTAAATGAATTAAGGACGTCTCAGAAATAATCGTGAAATAATGGAAACGTGATGGTTGGCTTCTCGACCGAAGTCGATAGACTCCGCGGCCAAGTAAAGCGCCCCCACCGGTTGAGACCCGGGCGGCGGCCATAACAGGCGAGAACGGGGACGAGGATGGCTTGGAAGCGTCCCTCCGGTCCCGCGAGTGCAGGGGTCCATGCACCCGTTCGACCGTGCCGAGGCTTTTCTTCGTGACGTGAGCGAGACGAGTAACGAGAGCGAGCTTGCCGATGCGCTGGCGTGCGTTTCTCGCGAGCTCGGCTTCACCTATTTCGCGCTGACGCACCATGTCGACATCAGGCGCTCGCCCGAGAACGCCGTCCGGCTGCACAATTATCCGGGCGACTGGGTCGAATATTATGACGAGAACAGCCTCGGCGTCTCGGATCCCGTGCACCGCGCTAGCCATGTGACCAGCGTCGGCTTCGCCTGGTCCGAGATTCCCCGGATGATCGCCATGACCGCCAAGGATCATGAGATCCTGATGCGCGGCGAAGGCCGCGGCATTGGCGACGGCTTCACGGTGCCCGCGAACGTCCCCGGCGAATCCAACGGTTCCTGCTCCTTCGCCAACCCGACGGGAACGGCGATGCGCGAAGAGGACCTCCCGGTCGCCCAGCTCGTCGGCGCCTTCGCGTTCGAAGCGGCCCGGCGGCTGTGGCGGGTGCGCTCGCCGCTCATCTACCCTTTGCCCCAACTCACGGACCGGCAGCGCGAGTGCGTCCTCTGGGTCGCGCGCGGCAAGTCCGATTGGGAGATCAGCCGGATCCTCGGCATCCAGCACGAGACCGTGATCCGCCATCTCAAGCAGGCCCGGGAGCGTTTCGGGGTAGGAAAAAGGACAATGCTCGCGATCCATGCGCTGTTTGATGGATCGATCAGCTTCAACGATATCCTCAAGCGCTGACTATGCCCATTTCTGGGAATAGCCGCCGGAGCGTCCGGCGGCCGATCCTGACCATGTCATCCAGGAGAGAGACATGGTCAGCTTCGCTCAATCGATTCCGGTGCCGTTCAATCTTCCCGCCCTTCGGGAAATGTTCGAAGCGCGAAAGCGCGTCTTCGTCGACCTCCTCAAATGGGATATTCCGGTGCTCGAGGAGCGGTATGAAGTCGACCAGTTCGACGACGAGGACGCGACCTATCTGATCGTGCCGGACGGGCAAGGTGGTCATGCCGGGTCGGCTCGGCTGCTCAAGACCACGCAGTCTCATATTCTGGATACCCTGTTTCCCGAGCTCTGCGCCGCCCCGCCCCCACGTGGCCCCCGCGTGCTCGAGATCACCCGCTTCTGCCTCGGCCGCCAGCTCGGCGCGGACGCCAGGCTCGAGACGCGAAACAGGCTGGTCTCCGCCCTCGTCGCTTATGCCCTCGAACATGGCATCGAGACCTATACCGGCGTCGCCGAAATGGGCTGGCTGCAGCAGATTCTCGCCTTCGGCTGGCGCTGCAGGCCGCTCGGCCTTCCTTGCATTATCGACGGCAAGATGCTCGGCGCGCTGCGCATCGACATCACGCCGGAGACGCCGGGTCTTCTCGAGGCCAACGGCATCTACCGCTCCGCGCCGCTGCAGCGGCTCGAATTCCTCGAAGCAGCCTGAGGAAGGATCGAGCCATGACATACGAAAAGGATCTGGAGCTGGCGATCGGCCACTGGAGCGAGCGGCTGCTCGCGAACGGATTTTGCGTGATCCCGGACCTTCTTCCCGCCGACGAGATCGCCGCGCTGGACGCCGATCTCGCGGCGGACTTCGAGGCGACGCCCTTCTGCGAGGGGCGCTTCTACGGCGAGCGCACCAAGAGGTTCGGGCGTATCCTCGCCCGTTCCCGCCGGGCGGCGTTGCTCGTCCAGCATGACCTGGTGCTCGGCATCGTCGAGGAGGTGCTTTCGCCCTGGTGCGACACGTTCCAGCTCAATCTCACGCAAGCGACGGCGGTCCACCCGGGCGCGCTCGCGCAAATGCCGCACCGCGACCAGGACATGTGGCGCGCGCCCACGGGCGAGATCGAATATCTGGTCAACGTGATGTGGCCCCTGACGCCGTTCACCCGCGAGAATGGGGCCACCCGGCTCTGGCCCGAAAGCCATGGACACCGCGTCTTCCAGACCCTCGCCAAGGGCTGGGAAGAAGTCCCGGAGATGCAGCCTGGATCGGCCCTGCTCTTCCTCGGCTCCACATTGCACGCGGCCGGCGCCAATCGCAGCAATAATGTCCGGCGCGGGATGATCGCCGGCTACAGCCTGGGCTGGCTCAAGACCTACGAGAACCAGTTCCTGGCTTATCCGCCGGAGGTCGCGCGCACATTCCCGCCCGAGCTCGCCGGTCTCGTCGGCTATCGGCAGCATCGCCCGAACCTCGGCAATTTCGAAGGCCAGTGCCCCTCGGTCCTGCTCCAGCGGGAACCGCCTGGACGGCTCGCCGCGATCGACGCGCTTCGGCCTGACCAGGTCGAAGCGGTGGACGAGCACGCCGCCGGGCAATCACGGCCGATCGCGGCGTGAATCGGAGACGCTCATTCCGAAGGAAGGCCGGATGAGCCCCGGGCCGACATTTGATCGCGTCTATCTCGCGCTCAAGGAGCAGTTGATGTGCGGACGCTTCGCGCCGGGTGACCATCTCGAACCCGTCGTGATCGGCGAGGAGCTGCATTCGAGCATCACGCCGGTCCGCGACGCACTGCATCGGCTGGTGGGGGAGCGTCTCGTCGAGGCGCCTCGAAACGACGGGTTCCGGGTTCCTTTCCCGACGGAAGCGGAGCTCAGGGATCTATACGGATGGAACCGAGAACTGGCGGAACTCGGGCTCCGCCATCCCGCCGCCAAGACCTCGCCTTCGCTTTCGACCGACCTCGAAGCGGTCACCGGCGGCACCGAAATTGCCGATGTCGCGGCGCTCCTTTTCCGCCGCGTTGCCCGGCGCTCAGCCAACCCCGAGCTGGAGTTCGCGGTGGAAGCTGTCAGTGACCGGCTGGCGGCGATGCGGCACGTCGAGGCTCGCACCTTCGAGGATGCCTCAGAGGAGATCGAAAGTCTCTGCGCCCTCTTTGCGAACGGCCAGATCGTCGAGCTGCGTCGCAGCGTCATCGCCTATCACAAGCGCCGCCAACGAGCGGTTCCCGGGCTGCTCGTTGCGGCGCGCCATCGTCGCGACCGCGACTGAAATTTTCATCAAATAGCG
>DASQJU010000257.1:0-9076 GCA_035630915.1 Allosphingosinicella sp. | reverse complement strand
CGTTGCGTACTTCCCGTTCGGGAAGCGCACGCAGATCGTTGTAGTGCGGATGGCGTGCCAGTGGCCCCGCGGGCAGGCCGATTGGCGCCACCACCTCGAGCGCCACGCCCTCCAGCGCCGCCAGCCCCTGCGTCTGCCGCTCGACGAACACGCCGAGCGTCGGGCGCGCGCCGCTGGGAAAGAGCGTGGCGAGGGTGAGAACGCGCAGCATTGTTGGCGCCATAGCAAATCCAGGGTTAAGGACGCGCGCATTAAACGCGGGTTCATCGCCCCGGCGCTCAGATGCGACGAGGCCGCTTGGCCTGTGCCCGACCCTCCGCTAAGAAGCCCGCCATGCAGATCAAAACTCGTGCCGCGATGTTCGTCGCGATCGCCGCAAGCCTTGTTCCTCTCAGCGCTTGCGCCTCGCTCGGCGGCGGCGGTCGGACGAAGGCCGACACCCGCTACGTCGCGCGCGACGTCAACACGCTCTACAACGCTGCGTGGGAGCGTATGCGCCAGGGCGGTTACGCCCAGGCCGCCTTGATCTTCGACGAGGTCGAGCGCCAGCATCCCTATTCGATCTGGGCCCGCCGCGCGCAGCTGATGAGCGCGTTCAACTATTACGCCGCCGGCGATCATCCCAAGTCGATCGAATCCGCGCGCCGCTTCCTCTCGATCCACCCCGGCAACCGCGACGCGCCCTATGCGCTCTATCTCGTCGCGCTCAATTATTACGAGCAGATCAGCGACGTGACGCGCGACCAGGCGGTGACCCGCCAGGCGCTCGAATCGCTGGGCGAGGTCGTCCGCCGCTATCCCGGCACGCCCTATGCCGCCGACGCGCGGCTCAAGGTCGATCTGGTCCGTGATCACCTTGCCGGCAAGGAGATGGAGATCGGCCGCTTCTACCAGCGCCGCCGGCAGTGGCTGGCGGCGACGATCCGCTTCCGCGCGGTGATCGACGAATATCAGACGACCAGCCACGCGCCGGAAGCGCTGATGCGGCTCACCGAATCCTATCTGGCGCTCGGCATTCCCGAGGAGGCGCGGCGGTCGGCCGCGGTGCTCGGGGCCAATTTCCCGAGCTCGGCCTGGTATCAGCGCGCCTACGAACTGATGGAGCGCCACGCGCCGCAGCAGGCCGCGGCGGCGACCCCGACCGGGACCAACTAACCTCGTCATCCCAACGCAAGCTGGGATCTCTTTGCCTTAAAGGAAGTGAGATTCCCGCTTTCGCGGGAATGACGTAAGAGGACGGCATGCTGACCGGCCTCTCGATCCGCGACGTCGTCCTGATCGACACGCTCGACCTCGAATTCGGGGCGGGCCTCGGCGTGTTCACCGGCGAGACCGGCGCCGGCAAGTCGATCCTGCTCGACGCTCTCGGACTCGCGCTCGGCGCCCGCGCCGACAGCCGTCTGGTCCGCGCCGGCCAGAGCCAGGCCTCGGTCAGCGTGACCTTCGAGGTCGCCGCAGATCATCCCGCGCTCGCCGCGCTCGATGAAAATGGGCTTTCGCACGAAGCGGGCGAACCGCTCGTCATCCGTCGCACGGTCAAGTCCGACGGCGGCAGCCGCGCCTTCGTCGATGACCAGCCGGTCTCCGCCGGCCTGCTCCGCGAGCTCGGTGCGAGCCTCGTCGAAATCCACGGCCAGCACGATGATCGCGGCCTGCTCAATCCGCGCGGGCACCGCGCTTTGCTCGACGCCTATGGCCGGATCGACACCGGCGCGGCGGAAAGCGCGTGGCAGCGCCAACGTTCGCTCGAAGATGCCTTGGCTGCGGCGCGGGCCGAATCCGAGGCCGCCGCGCGCGACCGCGAATGGCTCGAACATTCGGTCGAGGAGCTCGGTCAGCTCGATCCACGGCCGGGCGAGGAGGAGGAGCTGGCCGGCCTGCGCGCGACGATGCAGGCCGGCGCCCGGCTCGGCGACGAGCTCGGCGCGGTCGCTGCCCTGCTGCAGGGCTCGGAAGGCTCGCTGGCTCAGCTTCGTCAGGCCGCGCGCCGGCTCGACCGGATCGCGGCCGAGCATGTCGCGCTCGCCGAGACCCTCGCCGCGCTCGACCGCGCGCTGATCGAGGCCGCGGACGGCGAGGCCGCGCTGGAGCGGGCGCAGGAGGCCTTGTCCTACGATCCGGCGCGGCTCGAGGAAGCGGAAGCGCGGCTGTTCGAAATCCGTGCGCTGGCGCGCAAGCACCGGGTCGAGCCCGACGCTCTGGCGGGCCTGCACGACGAGCTCAAGGCGAAGCTCGGTGCGATCGAGGCCGGCGGCGCACGGATCGCTGCGATCGAGGGCAATCTCGCGGAGGCGCGGACAGCCTATGACTCGGCGGCGGCCGCGCTCGCCGACGCGCGCAAGGCGGCGGCGGCGCGGCTCGACGCGGCCGTGGCGGCCGAGCTGGGGCCGCTCAAGCTCGATCAGGCCCGCTTCCGCACCGCCTTCGCCGAGGCGGAAGCGGGCCCGTCCGGCCGCGACCGCGTCGAGTTCGAAGTCTCGACCAATCCCGGCGCGCCCTTCGGGGCGCTGATCCGCATCGCCTCGGGCGGCGAGCTCTCCCGTTTCATCCTCGCGCTCAAGGTCGCTCTGGCCGAAGAGGGCGGGGCGACGACGATGATCTTCGACGAGGTCGACCGCGGCGTCGGCGGCGCGGTCGCCAGCGCCGTCGGAGAGCGCCTGCACCGCCTCGCCGCGCGCGGCCAGGTCCTGGTCGTCACCCACTCGCCCCAGGTCGCCGCCCGCGGCAGCCGCCACCTCCTCATCGAGAAGAGCCACGACGGCCTCGTCACCCGCACCGGCGTCCACCTCCTCGACGCCACCCGCCGCCGCGAAGAGATCGCAAGGATGCTCTCGGGCGCCGAAGTCACCGACGAGGCGCGGGCGCAGGCCACGCGCCTGCTGGAGGCGGCCTGACCCGGACGCACGTGCGCGTCAGTTCATCAGCACCGAGCACAGCGCCTGGCCATGACTGGTGCCCATGGTGACCGCGGTCGCGAAGATGTAGACGCCGGCCTTCCAGGTTTCGGCCTGGATCGGCACGACCTCGAGGATATAGGTGCCTGGCAGCCGCACCGCCGCCGCCGAGACGATGTTGACCAGCGCTCCGCCTGGGCCAACAATCATCGGGTCGACCGCAAAGTTCTTGGCGGTCAGGCCGGTGATGGGATTGCCCGCCGCGTCAGTGACCGACACGCAGATATAATTGGGCTTCCGGTTTCCCGGGGCCGCGATCGTGTCTTCGGACTCCGTCTGTACGATGAGAAGTGCCATGATCCATCTCCTATGCACGTTGAGCCTCGCGGCGGCCCTTGGGCGCCTCTGGCGGGCCGGCGATAGGTCGCCGTCGCCAGCGGAGCGCGTGATCGTCATCACGGCTTGATTTCGAGGCAGGCCGTGCAATGAAGCGCGACATGGACGTGACCGAAGCCGCAGCCGAGCTGGAGCGCCTCGCCGCGGAAATCGCGCGCCACAACCGCCTCTACCACACCGATGACGCGCCCGAGATCACCGACGCGGACTATGACGCGCTGGTGCGGGAGAATGCGGCGCTGGAGGCGCAGTTCCCGCATCTCGTCCGCCCCGACAGCCCGAGCGCACAGGTCGGCGCCGCGCCTGCGGGGCACCTCGCCAAGGTCCGCCATGCGCTGCCGATGCTCAGCCTCGACAATGCCTTTTCGGAGGAGGAGGTGGCGGATTTCATCGGCCGGGTGCGGCGCTTCCTGAGCCTCGGCGAGGATGAGGCGGTGGCGCTCACTGCCGAACCCAAGATCGATGGCCTCTCCTGCTCGCTGCGCTACGAGAAGGGCATGCTGGTCCTCGCCGCCACCCGCGGCGACGGCACGACCGGCGAGGACGTGACGCCCAACGTCCGGACCATCTCCGACATCCCGGAGCGCCTTCCCGCGGGCGTCCCCGATACTTTCGAAATCCGCGGCGAGGTCTACATGTCCAAGGCGGACTTCGCCGCCCTGAACGCGCGCCTGCTCGCCGAGGCCGACGATCCCGACAAGGCGCGCCAGTTCGCCAACCCGCGCAACGCCGCCGCCGGCTCGCTGCGCCAGAAAGACGCCGCCGTCACCGCCTCGCGCCCCTTGCGCTTCTACGCCCACGGCTGGGGCGAAGCCTCGGCGCTGCCCACCGACACGCAGCTCGGGGTGATGAAGGCGATCCAGTCCTGGGGCGTGCCGATCGCCGACGACATCGCCTGCGTGGCCGACCTCGCCGCGCTCATCGCCCATTACGAGAGGATCGGGTCGCACCGCGCCGATTTGCCGTTCGAGATCGACGGCGTCGTCTACAAAGTCGATCGGCTCGATTGGCAGCGCCGGCTGGGCCAGGTCGCCAAGGCGCCACGCTGGGCGCTGGCCCACAAATTCCCGGCCGAGAAGGCGGAGACGGTGCTCGAGGCGATCGACATCCAGGTCGGCCGCACCGGCAAGCTGACTCCCGTCGCGCGGCTCCGGCCGGTCGGCGTCGGCGGCGTCACGGTGACCAACGCCACGCTTCACAATGCCGACGAGATCGCCCGCCTCGGTGTCCGTGTCGGCGACCGGGTTCGCATCCAGCGCGCCGGCGACGTCATCCCGCAGGTGCTGGAGAATCTGACCCCGGACGAGAATCGGCCGGCCTATGTCTTTCCCGACCGCTGCCCGGAATGCGATTCGGACGCGGTGCGCGAGGAGGGCGAGGTCGACGTCCGCTGCACCGGCGGCCTGATCTACCCGGCCCAGCGCGTCGAGCGCCTGCGCCACTTCGTCAGCCGCCACGCGCTCGACATCGAGGGGCTTGGCATCACCAATATCGAGAGCTTCTTCCGCGACGGCCTGCTGCAATCGCCGGCCGACATCTTCACGCTGAGGAAGGAGGATCTGCTCGCCCGCGAGCGTTGGGCGGAGATCAGCGCGCAGAATCTGATCGACGCGATCGACGCGAAGCGGAATCCTCCGCTCGACCGCTTTCTCTTCGCGCTCGGCATCCGCCATGTCGGCGAGGTGACCGCGCGCGACCTCGCCCGGCTTTACCGCAGCTGGGACGGCCTGATGGCGATGATCGAGGCCGCGCTTGCCGTGCGCCGCGACATGCAGCCCGTACTCGGCGAGGACGAACGCAAATTCCGCCAGCGCCGCGACAAGGCGGTGGTCGAGGCGGTGGCAACGCAGAATATCGGCCCCGAGGTCGCCAACGCCCTGCTCGATTTCTTCGAGGAAGAGCATAACCGCGAGGCGCTCGCCGCGATCTTCGCCGCGCGCGTGAGCGTCGCCGATCTCGTCCACGAGGTCCGCCAGTCGCCGGTTACCGGCAAGACCGTGGTCTTCACCGGCGCCCTCGAGGCCTTGTCCCGCGACGAGGCCAAGGCTCAGGCCGAAAAGCTCGGCGCAAAGGCCGCGGGCGACGTCTCAAAGAAGACCGACCTCGTCGTCGCCGGCCCCGGCGCCGGCTCCAAGCTCAAGAAGGCCGCCGAGCTGGGTATCGAAGTGATCGACGAGGCGGCCTGGCTCCGGATCGTCGCCGAGGCCGGCGGCTGATTTCCGCGCGGATTCGTGCTAGGCCCGGCAGTTCAAAGGAGACCGGGCATGCGTAAGGTCGCCATCGCCGCTTTGATCCCACTCATGCTGGGCGCCGCGCCGCCCGAGCCGCGTCCGCAGGTGGCCAAGTCCATGTGCGACCGCTTCGGGCGCGTGGAGCGCGCCGACGGTGCAATTCAGCAGGGCAGGGCGCCGCGCGCCGAGCGGCTCGATCGCCTGCCCGCGGCCGACCTTCACCTCACCGTCGAACGCACGGTCGGGGGCTGCCACGTTCCGGTCATCGTCCGCCAGAATATCGGCGGCGCGCGCTAGCGCCAGCCCGTGCTCTTGCGCTTGCGCATCACCAGAGTCGGCCAGTCGCCGCGGTCGATCCGGCCCGCGGCCATCATTCCCTGCCGGCGATAGGCGCTGCCCACCGCGGCGGCCTGGCTGTCGAGCAGCCCCGCAAGGATCAGCCGCCCGCCCGGCGCCAGAGCGCCCGCCAGCGCCGGCGCCAGCTCGATCAGCGGTCCCGCGAGGATGTTGGCGATGAGCAAATCATAGGGGGCGCGGGTCTGAAGGCGCGGATGATCGACACCCGCCGCGACGATCAGCTCGATCTGGCCCCGAGCCCGCCCTACCGGAATCCGATTCACCTTCGCATTCTCGGCGGCGACCTCGATCGCGACGGGATCGATGTCGGAGGCGACGGCCCGAGCCGCCGGCCACAGCCGCATGGCCGCGAAGGCGAGCAGCCCGGTGCCGGTGCCGATGTCGGCGAGGTTGGAGAAATGGGCGCCGGTCGCCTTGAGCCGGTCGAGCGCCATCAGGCACCCGGTGGTGGTCTCGTGCTGGCCGGTGCCGAAGGCGCGGCCAGCGTCGATCTCGAAGGCGATCGTGCCCGCGGGCACGGTGTCGCGGTGGGCGGGCGTGTGCACGTAGAAGCGCCCGGCGTGGATCGGCTCGAGGCCCTGCTGGCTCAAAGTGACCCAGTCGGCCGCGGGCACGCGCTCGATCAGTGCGTCGGTCGCGGCCGAGCTCGGCGCCATGGCGTGGAGCAGGTCGACGTCCGAGCGCGTCGGCGCCATCTCGAAATAGGCGTCGAGCCGCCAATGGTCGGGCCGCTTCGGATCGGGCTCGCTGGTCATCAGAACCGGCGGCGAATCCATCGCTGCGAACTGGGCGATGTCCTCCTTGACGCGCTCCGCCTCGGCCCGTGTGCAGGGCAGGGTGACCTTCCAGCTAGCGGACAAAGCTGGCTCCATTGACGTCGATCGCCGCGCCGGTGGCCGCGGCCGGCGCGTCCAAGGCAAGCCAGCGGACGGTCTCGGCGATCTCGCCGGTGGTCGAGGGGCGGCCGATCGGCAGATCGCCCAAGGAGGCGAGGCCGCCGCGGCTCTCGATATACTCTTCCACCATGCCGGTGACGGTGAAGCCAGGGGCCACGAGGAAGGCGTAGATGCCCTCGGCGGCGTAGCTGCGCGCGATCGTCTTGGTCATCGCCACCATGCCGCCCTTCGAGGCCGCATAATGCCAGTGATCGGGGCTGTCGCCGCGATAGGCGGCGCGGCTGGCGACGTTGACGATCCGGCCGCCGCGCTTCGCTTCCCGGAAATGGAGCACGGCGAGGCGGCAAAGCTCGGCCGAGGCGATCAGGTTGACCTGAAGCGTCCGCGACCATGAAGCGGTCCAGTCCGCGCTCTCGATCGGCGCCGCTTCGAAGATGCCGGCATTGTTGACCAGCACGTCGATCCGCCCGCCGAGCCGCTCGATCGCTTCGTTCCACAGCCCCTCGGCCACGCCCGCTTGCGACAGGTCGGCCGCGATCCGCCCGCCGCCTCCGGTGGTCGAATGGCCGACCACGTTGTGGCCTTCGAAGGCCTGGAGGATGGATTCGCCGATGCCCCGGCTGGTGCCGGTGACGAGGATGTTGAGAGGTTCGCTCATGCCGCGCGGGATAGAGCCAGCCCACCCGTCATTCCAGTGAAAGCTGGAATCTCTTTGCCTTCACGAGGGGAGATCCCAGCTTTCGCTGGGATGGCGGCCTGTCGGGGCCGTCAGGCGGCGAAATTCTGGACGAAGCGTCCGGCGCTGATCTTGAACTTGGCCATCTGCTCGTCGACCTCGCCGAAGCTCTTGGCGACCTCGTCGATCTCGCTCGCGACATTCTCGGTGTCGTGACGGATCGCGGCGATCGTCGAGGACATGGAATCGGCGGCGAGCGCGGTCTCGTCGACGGCGGCGGTGATCATCGTCACCGTCTGCGCCTGCATCTCCATCGCCTTGCGGATCCGGTCGGCGCTGACCTGCACCTCCTCGACCGTGCCCTGGATCGAATCATTGGCTTCGAGGGTCTGTTTGGTGGCGGTCTGGATGGCGGAGATTTTGAGCGTGATGTCGTCGGTGGCGCGGGCGGTCTGGCTGGCGAGGCTCTTGACCTCCTGAGCGACGACCGCGAAGCCGCGGCCGGCGTCGCCGGCGCGGGCGGCCTCGATCGTGGCGTTGAGCGCGAGCAAATTGGTCTGGCCGGCAATGTCGCGGATCAGGCCGAGGATCGATTCGATCGCCTCGACATGGGCGCTGAGCGCCTGGCTGACCTTGACCGCCTGCGACGCCTGGTCCCCGGCGCGGATCGCGACTCCGGCGGCGACCTCGACCTCGTTCCTGGCCTCCTCGATCGCCATGATTAGCCCGGCGGCGGTCTGCGCCGCCTCGCGCATGGCGACGGCGGATTGCTCGGCGGCGGCGGCGACCTCGCTGGTCTTGCCCAGCATGCCGCGCGCGGCGTTGCTCGCCTCGCCGGCCTGGGCGCGCACCTTGCGGCTGCCGCTCGTGGTCTTCTCGACCACGGTCATGATTTCCTTGTTGAAGTCCGACCCCTGGGCGTTGCGCCGCTCGGCCTCGGCGCGCTTGCGCAAACTGTCATAATGGTCGGAGAAGACGTCGACCTCGAGCACCGTCGCCTGCGACAGCGCCTTGCCGAGCCGGGCGAGCCGCTCCGGATCCTTGATCAAGGCGCGGATCAGCAAATCGTAGGCGGTCTGCGCGCCCGCGGCGACGCCGGCGAACAAAGCGGTCAGCGAGATGTTGGCGGACGCGGCCGAGGCGACGTAGCCGCAGACCGATTCGGTCCAGGCCGGATCGCCGAGATTGCCGTATTTGGCGGCGAGATAGGGGACGATCCGCGCGGTCAGCTCGTCGAGCTTCTCGCCCTCGATCTTGCGCCCGATATCGTCGGAGCGCGAATATTGGACCCAGAACTGGCGGGCGATCTCTTCCTTGCCATGCTCGATCAGCGCCCAGATCTCGCGGCAATCGGCGACGAGGTCGTTCTCGGCCGCGAACAGCGCAAGCCGCTTGTCGTAAGCGATGCTCTGGCCCTTGCCCGACGTCTCACTCATCTTCACCCAGCCCCTCTTTCGCGCACCCGTCTCTTCGAGCGGCGAGTTAAGGCGCAATTGGTTAAGATGGTGTTAGCCATCGGGGTGCGGGTTTGAGCGGCGGCCGTCGCTGGCCGTGCGGCGGCCGCGCCCGTTCAGAGGAAGATCAGCCCGCGCTGGGGTCCGGGCTGACCACCTGATATTGCGGCTT
>DASQJU010000256.1:0-6438 GCA_035630915.1 Allosphingosinicella sp. | reverse complement strand
CGACCAGCGGCTGAAGGCCGGCGAGCTGGATCGGGAGCAAGGCAACGTCCTTCAATGCCCAGACGACCAAGGTCGGCTGCGTCACATGGGGGAAGGGCACCAGCGTCCAGGCCGGCAGCTCCGCCTCCTCGCCGACCTCAGGGACGACGATCTCGCTGGCCCGGTACCAGTTCAGCATCGCCGTCATCGCGCCGGGCTGGGCCCAGTCGTCGAGATAGGCTTGCCGTTCCTCGTCCGGCAGGCGCGAGACGTCGGCATGGCTGGCGAAGGTGCGATTGAAGAAGCCCTTATAGCCCATCGCGGCGATGCCCTGCTCCATCGCCGGGTTGCGGAAGGCGCGGATATATTGGGAGGCGGCGCGCTGCTCGGGATCGTCGATCAGGCTCTTCTGGAAGACGAGCGGGTGGGGCGCGTTGACGATCACCAAGCGCGCGATCCGATCGGGATGCTTGAGCGCTGCCAGCCAGGCGACCGCGCCGCCCCAGTCGTGGCCTACCAAGGTGAAACGCGCGAAGCCCAGCGCGTCGGCCAATGCGATCAGATCCTCGAGGATGCGATCGGTCTTGTAGCGCTCGACTCCCTCCGGCTTGTCCGAGGCGCCGAAGCCGCGCTGGTCGGGCGCCGCGACCCGGAAATCGCGGGCGAGATCGGGCAGGACGGCGCGCCAGGTGCGGTGCGATTCGGGAAAGCCGTGGAGGAAGATAATCGGCTCGCCATCCTCGGGACCGCCGATCTGGACATTGAGTTCCACGCCGGTGGGGAGGGCGATACGGGTGAGGGCGAGGTCGCTCATGGATAGCTGACCGTCTTCACGACTTCGGGGAGCGGAATGAACTCGTCATGGTCGTTGGGCGGCAGCGCGAAGCGGCCGGCCCTCCAATCCTCCTTGGCCTGGTTGATTCGGTCGCGGCTGGACGAAACGAAGTTCCAGAAGACGTGACGCGGCCCGTCGAGCGGCGCGCCGCCGCAGAGCATGACATGGCCGCCGGTCTCCGAGCGGAGGGTGGCGCGGATTCCGGGGCGCAGCACGTAGAGGACCGAACGTTCGAGCGGCAGCCCGTCGAGGCTAGCCTCACCCTCGGCGACGTAGAAGCCGCGCTCCTCGGCCTCGGGGTCGATCGGCATCGCGCCGCCGGCGGACAGATGGATGTCGGCATAGATGGTGTGGCTGTGGCAGGTGACCGGCGCCGTCTCGCCCCACAGCGACCCCATGACGATCCGGGCGCGGGCGCCCATTCCCTCGACTTCCGGAAGGTCCGCCTTGGGCACATGCTCGAAGGCCGGGTCCATCTCCTCCTTTGCGGTTGGCAAAGCGAGCCAGGTCTGGATCCCGGACAATTCGGGGCCGCCCGCGCGCTGCGCCGCGGGCGAGCGCTCGGAGTGGGTGATCCCCTTGCCGGCGGTCATCAGATTGACCGCGCCCGGCGCGATCGTGGCGAAGGTGCCGAGCGAATCGCGATGGTCGATCGCCCCTGCGAAGAGATAGGTCACGGTGGCGAGGTTGATGTGCGGGTGCGGGCGCACGTCGATCCCGGTCCCGGCCGCCAGCTTTGCCGGCCCCATCTGGTCGAAGAAGATGAACGGCCCGATCGTGGTGCGCTCGCGGTGCGGCAACGTTCGGTGAACCTTGAACCCGCCGAGATCGTGGGTGGTGGGGAGCAACGTCTGGAGGAAGAGGTCGTCGGTCATTCGACCCTCTTATCGTCATTCCAGCGAAAGCTGGAATCCCACTCTTCTTGACCCACGGCTGTCCAGGCAAGGCGATTCCAGCTTTCGCTGGAATGACGACTCAGGAGTCCCCGGGCGCGCTTGCCTTGATCGCCAGCGCGTGGATGCGCTCGCGCATCAGGTCGCCGAGCGCCGCATTGACGGCGCGCTGGCGCTCAAGGCGGGTCATTCCGGCGAAGGCTTCGGCTTCGATCTCGACGGTAAAGTGGCTTTCGCCGCTGCCGTCGTCTCCGGCATGGCCGTGATGCTTAGCCGAATCGTTGATCACCCGAAGGCTGGACGGAGCGAGCGCGGCGGCGAGGCGTTGCTCGATTTCGCGGGCGACTGATCCGGTTAAAGGCGGGCTCATTTGCGCTTATATAGAGCGGTCGCGAAGGAAAGGGAGTTGGCATTGGCGAGCACGGGCAGGAAGTTTCACGGACGGGTCGAAGGACGGGCCGCGTATTGCGCTCACCCCGGCTGCGACGCGCCCGGCGAATTCCGTGCGCCGGGCGTCCAAGGCCCCGATTTCGACGGGCCGGGGGAATGGCGCTGGCTCTGCCTCGACCACGTCCGCGAGTTCAATGCCGGCTACAACTGGTTCGAGGGCATGACGGCGGACGAGATCAGCGAGGCCCAGATGCCCTATGGCGGCTGGGAGCGCGAGACCCGCGCCTTCGGCACGGCCGGCGCCTCGCCAGGGCCGCGCTGGGCCGATTTCGTCGATCCGCTCGATGCGATCGGCGCCCGCTTCCGCGCGCACAAGGCCGAGGAGCGCAAGGACGGCAAGCCGCTCAGCGAAGGCGACCGGCGCAATCTTAAGCTATTGGGACTAGACCCGAACGCCGACCGCACGGCGCTGCGCACGCGCTATGCCGAGCTGCTCCGCCGCTACCACCCGGACCATAATGGCGGCGACCGCGGCCACGAGAAAGCGTTGCAGCAGGTGATCGAGGCTTATACGGCGCTCAAAAGCCGCCCACTCTTCGCCTGAATCCGAGAAAGACCATGGCCGACATACCCAATGTGAACCCCGACAGCCGCGCCGCGACGGTGATGGATGCGCCCGACCGGATGGTGAAGGTGCGTGACGTCTTCGGCGTCGATTCGGACATGGAGGTGCCCGCTTTCTCCGAAGCCGACGAGCGCGTGCCGGACCTCGATCCCGCCTACGTGTTCGATCCGGACACGACGCTGGCGATCGCGGCCGGCTTCGCCAAGAACCGCCGGGTGATGGTCCAGGGCTATCACGGCACCGGCAAGTCGACCCATATCGAGCAGGTCGCCGCGCGGCTCAACTGGCCGCTGATCCGGATCAACCTCGACGCCCATATCAGCCGCATCGACCTGGTCGGGCGCGACGCGATCGTGCTTCGCGACGGCCAGCAGGTGACGGAGTTCCGCGAGGGCCTGCTCCCCTGGGCGCTGCAGACGCCGACCGCTTTGGTCTTCGACGAGTACGACGCCGGGCGCCCCGACGTGATGTTCGTCATCCAGCGCGTGTTGGAGACTGAGGGCAAGCTGACCCTGCTCGACCAGAACAGAGTGATCCGCCCGCACCCCTATTTCCGGCTGTTCGCGACGACCAACACGGTCGGCCTCGGCGACACGACCGGCCTCTATCACGGCACCCAGCAAATCAATCAGGGCCAGATGGACCGCTGGAACATCGTCGTCACGCTCAACTATTTGCCGGCCGAGACCGAGGCGCGGATCGTCCTCGCCAAATCGGGCGAGTACGACCATGAGGGCGGCCGCGCCGAGGTCGAGCGGATGATCAAGGTCGCCGAGCTGTCGCGCCAGGGCTTCGTCAACGGCGACATCTCGACGGTGATGAGCCCGAGGACGGTGATCAGCTGGGCCCAGAACGCCTTGATCTTCGGCGACGTCGGCTTCGCCTTCCGGCTGACCTTCCTCAACAAATGCGACGAGGCCGAGCGGGCGACCGTCGCGGAATATTACCAGCGCGTGTTCGGCAAGGATCTGCCCGAGAGCGTGGTCGGAGCGGCGGGCTGACCGTGGCTGCGCGGAGGAGTGCCGCGGCCGTTCTCAGCGTGCTGGCTCTGACTGCCCCCGCTTGCTCAAATAGCCAGCCAGGTGCCCAAGCGCGCCGCAATCTCCATTTTGTCGTCTTCGATTGCCATACCTCTTCTGATTTTCAGGTTCTCGTGGACGGCAGGCCTCTTGCCCTCGTCCCGCCGAGGCAGCGCGAAGACTCTGTCGCGCTCTGCTATGACGGCACTCAGAACGTCGGCTCCGTTATTCATGTTCGCGTGCGGACACCCAATGGCGAACGGCAGTTCGATCTGAGACCGACTGACGAATCGCGATATGTGCACATCACGCCGGAACGCGCGCCCTATGCGTCGCTCGAACGCGATGCGCCGTTGCTGGATTAGTCAATGGCCGAGGACAATCCCCTCGAATCTTTCCGCCAGGCGCTGGCCGGGGCGACGCGGGCGATGGCGCGGGACGCGGAGGTCGAGCTCGGCTTCACCAGCGACGTTCCGGCGGTTACCGGCAAGAGCATCAAGGCGCCGATGCCGGGGCGCACGATCGGCGCGCGCGAGGCCGCCGAGGCGCGCGGCTTCGCCGACGCCGCCGCTTTGCGCCTTCGCCATCACAATGCGCGGCTTCATGCGCGGCATGCGCCTGCGGACGAAGTGGCGCGCGCCGTGTTCGACGCGGTCGAGCAGGCGCGGGTCGAGGCGCTCGGCGCGCGCGGCATGGCGGGCGTGCGGTCCAACCTTGGCCACCTTGCCGAGCTTAGGCTGAGGACCGATCCCCTGGTTCGCGCGCGCAATCGCGAGGAGGTTCCGCTTGGCTCCGCGCTCGGCCTGATCGCGCGCGAGCGACTGACCGGCGAGGCGCCGCCCGAGGCGGCGCGCGAGGGGCTGGCCTTGGTCGCCGACTGGATCGAGGAAAAGGCGGGTGCAGATCTCGACGCGCTGGGCCTCGCGATCGACGACCAGCAGGCCTTCGCCGCGCTCGCGACCAAATTGCTGCGCGACCTCGAGCTGATCGAGGGCGAGGCCGATGCCGACCTCGATCCCGAGGCGGCAGATGAAGGCGAAGGTGACGACGAGGCCGAGGGCGCCGAGGACGACGACAGCGACCAGGAGGACGAGAGCAGCGGCCGCGGCGAGGCCGAGATTCGCGGCGAGGCCGAGCAGGACGGCGACGAGAGCAGCGAAGACGACTGGTCCGAGCAGGAGATGGATGAATCGGCCGATGCGCTGGGCGAGGAGGGCGAGGAGGGGATGCTCCCGATCCGTCCGAACCGGCCGCTCTCGGATCTCGCGCCGCGCTTCGATTATCGCACCTTCACCGAGCAATATGACGAGGAGATCGCCGCGACCGAGCTGTGCGACGAGGAGGAACTGGGGCGGCTGCGCGCCTATCTCGACCAACAGCTCGTCCACCTCCAGAGCGCGGTGACCAAGCTCGCCAACCGGCTGCAACGACGGCTCATGGCCCAACAGTCGCGCTCCTGGGACTTCGACCAGGAGGAGGGATTGCTGGATGTGGCGCGGTTGGCCCGGGTGATCGTCAACCCGGCCCAGTCGCTATCCTACAAGGTCGAGCGCGAGACCGAATTCAGGGACACGGTCGTCAGCCTGCTGCTCGACAATTCGGGCTCGATGCGTGGGCGGCCGATCTCGATCGCCGCGATCAGCGCCGACATTCTCGCCCGCACGCTCGAGCGCTGTGGCGTCAAGGTCGAGATACTGGGCTTCACGACGCGGGCGTGGAAGGGCGGCCAATCGCGTGAGAAGTGGCTCGCCGACGGACGGCCGCCGCAGCCGGGGCGGCTCAACGACCTCAGGCACATCATCTACAAGCAGGCCGACGAGCCCTGGCGGCGGGCGCGCAAGAGCCTCGGCCTGATGATGCGTGAGGGGCTGCTCAAGGAAAATATCGACGGCGAGGCTTTGCTCTGGGCGCACAACCGGCTGATCGGCCGGGTCGAGGAGCGCAAGATCTTGATGGTCATTTCGGACGGAGCGCCGGTCGACGATTCGACGCTCAGCGTGAACAGCGGCACCTACCTCGAGCGCCATTTGCGCCAGGTGATCGGCTGGATCGAGGCGCGCTCGCCGGTCGAACTGGTCGCGATCGGCATCGGCCACGACGTGACGCGCTATTACAGCCGCGCGGTGACGATCATGGACGCCGAGCAGCTCGGCGGCACGATGGTCGAGCAGCTCGCGTCCCTTTTCGACAAAGAGTAGGGCCGGCCGCCCGAAGGCGACCGGCCCCGTCCCTCGTCACTCCACGAGGGAATTCAGCTTCTAGCGGCAGTTGTAATTATTGCCGCTGCTGCGATCGATCTCGCGGCCGGCGAGGGCACCGGCGGCGCCGCCGAGGATCGCGCCGATCGCGCGGTCGCCGCGGCCCGCAACCTGGCTGCCGAGCAGTCCGCCGGCGATGGCGCCGATGATCGTGCCGGTCGAGCCGTTGTTGCAGCGATAGCCGTAATTGTAGTTGTAGCGGCCCTGGTAGTAGGTCTGGCCGTTATAAGCGCCATTGTAGCCGTTATAACCGTTGTAATAGCGCTGGTTGTAGCGCTGGGCGTAGCGCGGATCGTTTTCGGTGAACTTCGCGTCCATCAGCTCCGTGAAGATTTCCACGTGGAGAGCTTTTGCTTGGTTGTCTTCCAACTGCAGCGCGGCGGCCCGGCGGCAGCTTGGCGATTCCGGAGGAGTGGTCTGAGCTGATCCCGCTCCACTG
>DASQJU010000255.1:0-10593 GCA_035630915.1 Allosphingosinicella sp. | reverse complement strand
TTCGGCGTTGGCCGCGTAGGTGATGGTGACGCCTTCCGCAGCGTCATAGTTGCCGGGGTGCGACAGGCCGAGCGCATGCCCGATCTCGTGCATCAGCGTTCGAAAGCCCGGTTGCGCGAGCCCGATCTCCTCGGTGTTGGTCGGCACGTCCGAGCGGATCCAGATGTCGCCGGCTGCCTGCGAGAAGCCGGGATAGCTGGCATAAGCCGAATAAAAATCTTCGTCGGGGTCGATATTGCCGATGTTGATGTCGGCGGTGGAGACCGTGCCTTCGACAAAGGCGATCGGAATGAAATCGCCCCACATCGCGAACGCGCTGCGCACCGCCGCGCGCTGCGCTTCGCTCAGCGGCTGGAATTCCGTCCGCTCGGAAGAATAGACCTCCGCCGCGGAATTGAAGAAGGCGTAGGTGATCGTGCCGACGCCGGCGCGGGGGGTCGGGTGGCCCTGAGCGCCGTCCCAGGCCTGGTGGCTCTTGGTCAGCTGCGCGATGACCTGTTCGAGAGTGAAGATCGGCTTGCCGTTGGGCGCGAGCACCGCCTGGCGAAACACCTCTCCCTCGTCGCCCCGGAACGCCGGCGCGGCGGCCCTGGATCCCCGAAAAAAACCTTTACGCATCATCTACTTCCAGCCCGAACGCGCGCCGATCCTGCGCTTTTGCGGGCGGCAGGTCAAATGCTCGGCAGGGGAGCGCGACAGTTCGTTGGTCCGCCGCAGGGGCCGCGCTCATCCCATCAGCACGATATCCCAGCGATACTTGCCCGGCTCAGCGGAATCGCGCGCCGCGAGCGAGCTGCCGGCCTCGCTGCCGAGCGCGCGGTAGAGGGTGTCGCGCGCATTCCCTTCCGCATCCTCGGGAAAATACATTTGCGCGACCGACCGGTGCGTTCGACCGCGCAGATCGAAATGGAGGTGCGGCGGGCGGCGGCCGATCGGGCTGTCATAGCTGCCGGGCTTGATCGTGACGAAGCGGTAAGCGCCGTCGGCGCCGGTGGTGATCGCGCCATAGCCCTGGAAATCGGGATCGACCGGTTGGACCGCTGGGTCCGCTTCGTGCAGGTAGCGCCCCGCCGCATTGGCCTGCCACAGTTCGAGCCGCGCCCCGGCGATCGGGCGTCCCTGCAGATCGAGCACCCGCCCGGTCAGCTCCATGATCTCGCCACGGGCGCGGTTGGCGTGGCCGGCGAGCCGGGTCAGATCGGCGTCGTTCTCGGCCAGCGGATGGAGCGGATAGAAGGGCCCGAGCGGCGATTCGGCGGTCGGCGCGCGCCCCTGCAGCGCCAGCCCCGGCCCCGCGATGAACAACCCCGCCGAAGCCAGCGCGCCTTGCGCGAACAGCCGCCGCGACAACCCCTTTGTTTCATCATGCTCCTGCATCGTCCTTGCCCCCTCCCAGAAAGGAAAAACGCGACACAGGCGGGCCGAGGGCCGCGCGCTCCGAAGGCTGGACGCGGTGGAGTACCAAGTCAAATCGCTGCCCGCTTTTCGCACCGCATGCCGCCCCTCCCGGCCGGGTCTCGCCCCATCACTGCTCTCGAAAGCCGCCGACGCGATTTTTATAATTCAGAGCAAACCCGAAACAAATGAAACTTCCGGCGCGGCGGGCGTTGAGCAGGCACGTCGTTCACGGGGAGGCTGCCGCCGGCGCGGCGAGGGCGTGCGCGCCCTCCACCGCTTCCCTTCATCTTCCGGTCATGTCAAACTTGGCACCAAGGCCGAAGAAAAGGAGTGCATCTATGAAAACCAGCCTCATCGCCCTCGCGGCGGCCACCCTCGCTGCGACCTTCGCCGTGCCGGCCGTTGCCCAGACGCGGGCCGACCAGGCCCGCTGGGAGCAGGCCCAGCGCCGCTTCGAAAACGAGCGCTCGATGTACGAGCAGGAGCGTGATCGTTACGAGCGGGCCCGCCGCTATCGCGCCGGGGCCGGGGCCGGCGCCTACGGCAGCGGCTACAACAACTACAATAACGACTACCGCTGGAATGGTGGCCAGGACGAATGGGACGCCTCGCGCTATTATCGCGAGGATCCGCGCTATTCCGAGCGGGCGCTCTCGGCCCAGGACGAGGTTTATCGCGGTTCCGACGGACGCTATTATTGCCGCCGCAGCGACGGCACGACCGGCCTGGTGATCGGCGCCGGTGTTGGTGCCCTCGTCGGCCACGGCATCGACGGCGGCCGCAACCGCACGGCCGGCACCGTCGTCGGCGGCGTGCTCGGCGCGCTGCTCGGCCGCGAGGTCGAGCGCAGCCAGGACCTGCGCTGCCGCTAGGCTTCGCGACCTGTGGTTTGCCCCGTCTCGACGGCGGGACGGGGCAAACTCGTCTAGGGCGGGGTGTTTTTTCGGGTAGGGAGTGGCTGCACAATGCCGTTCGATGCGTTGCCGCGGGGAAATCCCCGCGACGGGTGGGATGACGTCTGCCAGGGCTGCAAGGGCCTGATCGTCCCCGGCCAGGAGGTTGCGCAGGTCCGGTTCGACGCCGACCCGACATCCGGCCGCCAGCTCGAGCAAATGAACGGCGCCTATCACGCCGAGTGCGCGCGCCCGATCCTCAGCGTCAAGCGCGCGCTCGACATGCTCGGCCGCCCCTTCTCTTAACGCTGGGCCGAGGCATTGCGCGCGCCGCGGCAGGCGGCGAAGCACCAGAGCGCATAGCCCAGCGTTGTCGCCGCCGCGCTGGCGACGGCGATCGTCCCGCCGGTGTCGGCGAGCGCCAGCGGCGCCAGCGCCCACAAGCCGGCATAAGCCAGCCCGGCCAGCGTCATCGCCCAGCCACCAACCCTCAAGGCCGCCTGCATCCGCGCCTCGGCCTCGGGCGAGCGCCGCGGGCGGCCGAGCTTCTTGGGCATGAAATTACCGTAACCGGCGAGGCCCAGGCCGAGCAGGACCTGCATGATCCGCCTCGCGCTCTCCGCGTCGACCGCGCCGCTAACGACGCCGTAGCGAAGTCCAGCCGCGGCGGCGAGGATGAGTGCGGCGAATGCGAGTGCGTAGCCGAGCTGCCTGACGATCATGATGCCGATCCTTCCCGATGATGCGTGGAATTGTCGTCCGCCTGCGCCGCCGCCCCGGCGCCGATCCCGAAGGCGTGGGCGAATTCGAGCAGAGCGTCTTCGAGCACGGACAGCTTGAGCCGGTAGGTAATGGTCGTGCCCTGCTTGTGGGCGTCGATCAGATCGGCCTCGCGCAGCACGGCGAAATGGGCCGACATGGTCGGCTTGGAGACGGGAAATAACGCGCTCAGCTCGCCCGCCGTCATCGGCCGCCGCCGCAAATGCTGGAGCACCGCGCGGCGGGTCGGATCGGCCAGGGCTTTGAACACGCGGCTCATGAATCGATAATTAGCTAATCATCGAAATACAGTCAAGCCACTCAAACCGTGGCGGGCTCCGCGGGGATCGACGCCGGCTCGCCGGTCAGAGCTTCGACGAAGCCGCGGCGCCATGCCTGCACGTCCGCGCGCCGGACGCCCTCGATCAGCTGCTCCCAGCGCCGGGTTCGTTCTGCCCGGGGCATCTCGAGCGCCTTGCCGATCGCGTCGGAAATCTCGTCCTTGCTGTACGGATTGACCAGCAAGGCCTCGCCCATCTGATGCGCCGCCCCGGCGAAGCGCGACAGGATCAGCACGCCCGGATCGTCGGGGTCCTGCGCGGCGACATATTCCTTGGCGACGAGGTTCATGCCGTCGCGAAGCGGCGTGACGAGGCCGATGTCCGCGGCGCGGTAAAAGCCCGAGAGGGCCGCGCGCGGATAGCCCTGATTGACGTAGCGGATCGGCACCCAGTCGACATGGGCGAATTCGCCGTTGATCCGCCCGGAAAGTTCGTCGAGCTCGGCGCGGATATGCTCGTAGGTGTGAACCTCGCCCCGCGAGGGCGGCGCGATCTGGAGCAGTGAGACGCGGCCGCACCAATCCTCATGCTCCTCGAGGAAACGGCGGTAGCCGGCGAAGCGCTCGGCGATGCCCTTCGAATAATCGAGGCGGTCGACGCCGACGATCACCTTCTTGCCCTCGGCGCTGCGCCGCAGCGTCTCGTAGGCGTTGCGCGCGTCGGCCGTCGCCAGCGGCTCGTCGAACTCGGCGACGTCGATTCCGATCGGGAAAGCGGCGGCGCGGGTGATCCGGTCGCCGACGCAGATCGTCCCGTCCGCCTCGACCGTCCCGCCAAGCTCGCGCTCGACATAATGGTGGAAACTTTCCAGCCATTCCTCGGTCTGGAACCCGATCAGATCGTAGGCGAGCATCGAGCGGACGAGGCGCTGGTGATACGGCAACGAGACCATCAACCGGTGCGGCGGCCAGGGGATGTGGAGGAAGAAGCCGATCCGGTTCTTCAATCCGCGCTGGCGCAGCTGCTGGCCGAGCGGGATCAGGTGGTAATCGTGCACCCAGACGAGGTCGTCCGGCTCGATCAGCGGCGTCACCGTCTCGGCGAAGCGCTCGTTGACCCGCTCGTAGCCGGCGCCGAAGCTGCGGTCATATTCGGCGAGGTCGATCCGGTAGTGGAACAGCGGCCACAAGGTGCGGTTGGCGTAGCCGTTATAATATTCGTCGACGTCCTGTTCCTGGAGGTCGATCGTCGCGGTGGTTACGCCCTGGCGGCGCTGCAGGTCGATATGGCCGGTGAATTCGTCGGTCTTTTCCCCCGACCAGCCGAACCAGATTCCGCGCGATTCCCTGAGCGCCGCTTCCAGTGCCGGGGCAAGGCCACCCTGCGCGCCGCTGCTGTCGCGGCCCTTGGGCACCGACACACGGTTGGAAATCACGATCAGGCGACTCAACGGACACTACTCCACGGACGGGACAATAGCCCCGCGCAATTGATAAGCCCGACAAGCGAATAAGTCTGCGGATAGTTGCCCCAAAGCTCTCCAGTCTCGAAGTCCGTATCCTCAGAAAGAAGGCCAGCGGGCGTCAATCGCTCCAGCATCTTTTCGTAAAGCGCGCGCGCCTCTTCGGTCCGCCCCACCAGGTGAAGCGCCTCGATCAGCCAGAAGGTGCAGAAGTTGAATGCGGTTTCGGGCAGGCCGAAATCGTCTTCGTCGGCGTAGCGCAGCATATGTTCGCCGCGCCTCAGCCCCTTCTCGACCGCGTTGAACGTCGCCACGAAGCGCGGATCGCCGGGCTCGAGGAAGCGCATGTCGACCAGCTGGAGCAGGCTGGCGTCGAGCTCGTCGCCGCCGAACGTTGCGGCGAAGCGCTTCTCGCCCGCGTGCCAGGCGCGCTGCTCGATCGTCGCGCGCACGGCCTCGGCCCGCCGCCGCCAGACCTTGGCCCGCCCGTCCTTGCCGAACGTCGCGGCGATGTTCGCCAGCCGGTCGCAGGCCGCCCAGCTCATCACCGCGCTGTAGGTGTGGACGCTGGTGCGGGTGCGGAACTCCCACAGGCCCGCGTCCGGCTTGTCGTGCATCTTCCAGGCCCGCTCGCCGACCTTTTCCAGCGCCGCGAAATCCTCGGCCGAGGCGGGCCGGAACAGGCGCTGGTCGAAAAAGGCCTGGGCGTTGGACAGGACGATCTGGCCGTAGGCGTCGTGCTGGATCTGGGTGTAGGCGGCGTTGCCGACGCGGACCGGGCCCATCCCCCGGTAACCGGCTAGGCCCTCGGCGACGCCCTCCTCGAGCTTCGGCTCGCCGGAGACCGCGTAAAGCGGCTGAACCTCGCCGCCTTCGGTCCGGTCGACGATGTTCCGAAGGTACGAGAGATACCCTTCGAGCACGTCGAGCGCACCCAGCCGGTTGAGCGCCTGGACCGTGTAATAGGCGTCGCGGATCCAGCAGTAGCGATAGTCCCAGTTGCGCTGCGAATTCGCGGCTTCCGGAATCGATGTGGTCAGCGCGGCGACGATCGCCCCGGTTTCCTCGTGCTGGCAGAGCTTCAGGGTGATCGCGGCGCGGATCACGACATGTTGCCACTCGAGCGGAACAGCGAGCCCGCGCACCCAAGCCTGCCAGTGATCGACCGTCTGGTGGAGCATGCCGGCCAGGGTCTCGCGCACGTTGCCGACGAACGGCTCGTCGGGGCCGAGGAAGAAATGGAGCGAATCCTCGAGCCGGAAGCTGCGCTCTTCGAGCAGGTGGATCACCGGCGCGTCGGTGGTGATCCGAAGCGGCTGCGGCTCGGTCAGGAAGCGAATATGGTTGGTGCCGCTGGTTCGCTCGGCCGCGCGCGCCCCCCAGCCGGCGGCCGGGCTCAGCGCAACCTTGACCCGCGGTACACCGGCGAGCGGGCGGACGATGCGGATGAAGGCCACCGGGCGGTACATCCGCCCGCGCCGTTCGAGCCTCGGGCAGAAATCGTAGACGTCGGCGACCCCGCCATGGGCGTCGGTCAGCCGGGTGACGAGCACCGGGGTGTTCTTGAGATAACGCTGCGTCGCGGAAACCTGGTCTTCGAGCGCGATACGCCACTCGCCCGGCGTCCCCTTGGGATCGAGCAGCGAGCAGAAGAGCGGGTCGCCATCGACGCGCGGCTGGCAGGCCCAGGCGAACCCGGCCGCGTCGTCGATCAGCGCGCTCACCTGGCAATTGCCGATCGGCCAGAGATCGAGATTTCTCATGCCGCCGCCTTCAGCCAGTCACGCACCGCGGCGGCCGACTCCAGCCGGTAGCGCGCCGCGGTCGCGCGCGGCGGGCCCACCAGGATCCCCGCCCCGCCAAGGTCGGCGGCGGCTTCGAAGGCGTGCTCGTCGGTCAGATCGTCTCCCACGAACCAAGGACGCGCACCGGCGAAGCGTGGTTCCGTCATGAATGCACGCACGGCGTCGCCCTTGGTCGCGCCCAGAGGCCTCAACTCGATCACCATGGACCCGCGCTGGACGGAAAAGCCGTGACGCGCCGCCACATTTTCCATGAATCGCCCGGCGCGCTCGGCCGCCTCGGGAGCACGGCGGTAATGGAGCGCGATTCCCGCCGGTTTCTCCTCGGCGATCAGGCCGGGGACTTCCTGGGCGAACCGGCGTACCTTGTCGTTCACGTCGTCGAGCCCGATCGGCACGCTGAGCGGCAGCCGCGCGCCATCGGCGAGCCTGAGCTCGAGCCCGTGGGACCCGGAAAATGCGATGCCCGACGCCGGCAGATGCCGCTCGAGATCGGCGAGCGAGCGGCCGCTGACGATCGCCAGCCGCCCGCCGAGGCGCTGCCGCAGCCGCTCGAGCATGGGCGCCAGTCCTTCCGGAACGCGAATGGAATCAGGCGTTTCGGCAAGTTCGACGAGCGTCCCGTCGAAATCGAGGAACAAGGCAGCATCATTGGGCAAGGCGGGCGGCGGACTGAGCTCCGGCATGCCGCCTGCGTTGGCAAGGCGCGCGGCAAAGCTCAAGCACGGTTTCACTTCGGGAAAGGCATTTCGGATGCTTAACAAAAGCTGTTTCCACCGGGCGGCCTTTAGGCATATACTCCCTCGGCGCGAGCGGCGCTCCCGACGACGGCCAACGCTCCACCACGCCGCTCCTTTTGGGGGACTTTCAAATGGCAGAAGCACGACCCTCTGTTTCCCGGCGCAACATGTTGATCGCAGGCGGCGGCGCCGCCGCTGCCATCGGGGCGGTCATCGCAGCGCCTTTTAAGACAGTTATCAGCGCCCGTGGGAGGGAACTCGTTCGGGCGCAGCCCTTGCTTCGCCGACGGCTTTCGCTGGCCAGCGCCAGCTATGACGAGTGGGCAGACCAGGTCGGCTCGACTTTCGCCGTGGCGGGCGGGCACGGAATGGCCCTCGCCGGAGTGCGCGCGCTTTCCTCATCGGGCACGCGGCCGACAGGCACGCGCGATCGAGCGTTCGTCGCCCTGTTCGACGTGCTCGCCGGGGGGACGATGGCCGGCGATCTGATCTACACCGTCAGCCACCCGGAATCCGGCCCGTTTCAGGTCTTCCTGGCGGCGACGGACCCGCGAACACCCCGGCGGATGCTCGCGGTCTTCAACTGAGTCGATGAATCCTATCCTGCGGCGTGCCGCCGCGCTCGGCGTGACGGCACGCCCCATGACCGACGACGATCTTCCCTTCGTCGCTGGTCTCTACCGTTCGGTGCGCGCCGCGGAGCTGGCGCAGACCGGCTGGCCGGATGACATGCTGGCCAATTTCCTCGATCAGCAGCACCGCGCGCAGCATCAGCATTACCGGGCCCATTATCCGGACGCGGACTGGCTGATCCTCGAACGCGACGGTGAGCCCATCGGCCGTCTCTATGTCGATGAAGCGCCGTCCGACCTTCACCTGATCGACATTTCATTGCTCGAGGATTTTCGCGGCGCCGGCATCGGCCGGGCGATCATGGCCGATCTGATCGAGCGCGCCGGCGAAGCGGGCCAATCGATGTCGCTGTTCGTCGAGCCGGGCAATCCGGCGCGGAACCTCTATCTCGGCCTCGGCTTCGTCGATGAAGGCAATGCGGGCGCCTATGAAGCGATGCGCTGGCGCGCCGGCGAGACCTAAAAGAACACCGCCTCGTAGCGCGTGCCGGCCTGGTCGCGCGCGATCGGCACGATGAATATCTCATAGCGGTCGCGCGCAATCTCGAACGGGAAAATGCCCTGCGCGAGGATCGGGTCGGCCGGCCCGATGAACTCGAGCCGGAAGCCGCCGCCCGTACGCGACGAGCCCGGCAGCTCCTGGGCCGCGTCCAGCCGCATGTCGAGGCGATGGCCGCGCACCGGCACCGCGAAGCTCTTGCCCACGCGCGCCGCGAAGTCGGCGACAGTGATCGGACGTTCCATTTCCATCATCGCACCACCTCGTCTGGATCGACGCCCCACATGTCCGTCGTTCGAATGTAACCGCCGCGCCCATGCACGTCGATCTGGCACCATCCCGATGCGCACCGCGAAATTCGGCCGACCACGCCGGGCTCGGCGCGATAGCGGACCGGCGAGGCTTCGTCGGGCGCCTCGTGCAGCGGCCTCGGCCCCTCGCCCCGAACGATCGCGGTGCGGCGCTCGGCGAGCATCGCCGCGGCCATCCAGCCGGTCGTGCCGTCGGGATCCTGGATCTTGCGCCAGCTCTCGTAGACTTCGAGCACCTTGATCGGCAGATCCGCCCGGCGATATTCCCAGGTCGCGGGGTAATTCTGGCTCGGCCCGGTGCGCATCATTGCTTTGCCCGAGGCGATCGAAGCCCAATAGGGCGTCGCGCGCTGCTGCTGGGCGGACGCGGCCGCGAGCGACAGGCCGAACGAGACGGAAAGAAGGGCCGCGAGACGCCTCAGCATCAATCGCCCGTCTGAATCCGCTCGACGAGCTGCTTCACCGTGGGCACGAAGCCGTTCGAATAGAACGGGTCCTTCTTGAAGCGGAAGGCGGAGTGGCCGGCGAACATCAGATTCTGCTCGGTCGGGCCGCCATGGGCGATGTCCTGCAGGGTCTTCTGGATGCAGAAGCTGCGCGGATCGGCGAGGCGGCCGGTCGTGTTCTTCTCATTGTCCGCCCAGGACGAGAAGCCGCACTGGCTGAGGCAGCCCATGCAATCCGCCTGGTCCTTGCGAATGTCATGTTTTTCCTCTGGCGTGACGAAGACTAGGGTTTCGTCCGGCGTTTTGAGTGCGTCGGTGAAGCCTTGCGCGTACCAGGTGCGGGCGTGGTTGAGATCGCCCTTGGTCACCCAATAATTCTTCTTGCCCATCACGCCGACGTCGAGCTGGAAGGCGTGATCGCCGAGCGGCTCTTTGGTGAAGGCGATCTGGCGATGCGAGCGCGCCTCGAGGTTCCTGAGGAACGGGTTGCGCACCGCCGAGCTGTAGAAACCGGTCGGCGAAAAGCGGTGGAGCAGGATATCGCCTTCCTCCAAGGTCATCAGCCTCTGCTTCCACGCTTCGGGGATCGGGCTTTCCTGGGTCAGCAGCGGCCTGGTTCCGAACTGGAAGGCGATCTGGCCGAGTTCTGGATTGTCGATCCAATTCTCCCATTCCTTCAGGTTCCAGACGCCGCCCGCCATCACGATCGGGGTGGAATCGGGAATCCCGCCTTCGCGCATCGTCTGGCGCAGCGCCGCGACGCGCGGATAGGGATCCTGCGGCATCAGCGGGTCCTCGGCGTTGGACAGGCCGTTATGCCCGCCCGCCAGCCAGGGATCTTCGTAGACCACCGCCGACAGCCATTCCGCCGCCTTCGAATAGGCCCGCTTCCACAGCGCCGAGAAGGCGCGGGCCGAGCTGATGATCGGCAGATAGGAGACCCCGTATGAGGCGGCGATCTCGCTCAGCTTATAGGGCATGCCGGCGCCGCAGGTGACGCCCGAGACCAGCCCCTTGGTCCGTTCGAGCACCCCGTGGAGGACGCGCTGCGCGCCGCCCATTTCCCACAGCACGTTGATGTTGATCGCGCCGCGGCCCGAAGCGATTTCATAGGCGCGCTGAACCTGGGCGACGGCGCCGTCGATCGCGTACTGGATCAGCTCCTCGTGCCGCTCGCGCCGAGTCAGCGCGTGGTAGATTTGCGGGATGATCCGGCCTTCGGGATCGTAACTGTCGGCGTTGACCGCGGAGACGGTGCCGATGCCCCCTGCCGCCGCCCATGCGCCCGAACTCAGATGGTTGGTCGCCGCAACGCCTTTGCCGCCCTCAATCAACGGAAGCACTTCGCGCCCCGCATAGAGGATCGGCTT
>DASQJU010000254.1:0-19772 GCA_035630915.1 Allosphingosinicella sp. | reverse complement strand
CCCCGACATAGGCCGCGCGGCCGCTGTCCTTCAGATAGGCATGCTCGGGCCCCACCGCCGGATAATCGAGCCCCGCCGAAACCGACCAGCTCTCCGAAATCTGCCCGTCCGCGTCCTGCAGCACATAGGTCTCGGCGCCGTGCAGCACGCCCGGCCGCCCGCGCTGGAGCGTTGCGCCATGCTCGGCGCCGTCGAGGCCCTTCCCCGCCGCCTCGACGCCGATCAGCTTCACCTCCTCGTCCGCGATGAAGTCGGCGAACAGGCCGATGGCGTTGGAGCCGCCGCCGACGCAGGCGATCGCCGCGTCGGGCAGCCGTCCTTCCATCGCCAGAATCTGCGCGCCCGCCTCGCGGCCGATCACGCGCTGGAATTCGCGAACCATCGTCGGATAAGGGTGCGGCCCGGCAACCGTTCCGAGCAGATAATGCGTTGTCTCGAAGCTCGCGGCCCAGTCGCGCAGCGCCTCGTTGATCGCGTCCTTGAGCCCCTGCGAGCCGCCCGTGACCGGCACCACCTCGGCGCCCATCAGCCGCATGCGGAACACGTTGAGCTCCTGCCGCTCGGCGTCGCGCGCCCCCATGTAGATGCGCGTCTCGAGGCCGAACAAGGCGCCCGCCATGGCAGTCGCGACGCCGTGCTGCCCGGCGCCCGTCTCGGCGATCAGCCGGGTCTTGCCCATCCTCTTCGCCAGCAGCGCCTGCGCCAGCACCTGGTTGGTCTTGTGCGCGCCGCCGTGGAGCAGATCCTCGCGCTTGAGGTAGATCCGCCCGGGTCCCAAGTTGCGGCACAAGGTGAGCGGCGTCGGCCGCCCCGCATAATCGGCGAGAAGGGTCATGAGCTCCCGCTGGAAGCTCTCGTCACCCTGCGCCTCCAGGAAGGCGGCCTCGAGCTGGTCGAGCGCCGGCATCAGGATCTCGGGCACGTAAGCCCCGCCATAATCCCCGAAGCGGCCGCGCATCAGCATCGCGCCAGCTCCCCGCGCACAAGCGGGCGCAGTGCGGCGAAGAAGGCGGCGGTGCGGTTGGAATCCTTCCAGCCCGGCAAGGCTTCGAGGCCCGAGCCGACGTCGAGGGCGAACGCCCCGAGCCGCGCGGCGCGCCCGGCATTGGCCGGACTGAGCCCGCCGGCGAGCAGGCCCTGCCGCAGATCGTCGCGCCCAGCGACGCGCGACCAGTCGAACGCGCGCCCGGTCCCGCCGCGGCCGGAATCGAACAATACTCGGTCGGCGCCGGCCCGGGGGCCGATGGTGCCGGCGCCGACCTCGACAGCGGCCCAGATCTCGGTCTCCGCGGGAAGCAGGGCGCGAAAGGCGCCCACCTCCTCGCTTCCGTGGAGCTGGACGGCATGGAGGCCGAGCCCCCGGGCCGCTGCGTTCACTGTCTCGGGATCGGCATCGCGAAAGATGCCGACGATGCGCGGCGCCAATTTGGCGCCGGCGAGAAGGGTTTGGGCGGCGCCCAGGGTCACCGCACGCGGCGTGCCGGGCACCATGACGAGGCCGGCATGGGTCGCCCCGGCCTTTGCCGCCATGTCGAGATCAGCCGCATTGGTGAGCCCGCAGACCTTGACCCGCCCGAAAGCGAGCAATCGTACCGCCTCGGCCGGCCGCTCGGCGCGCATCAGCGCGCTGCCGACTAGAAAGGCGTCGGCGAAGGGCGCGAGCCGCTCGACATCGGCGCGGTCGCCGATGCCCGATTCGGCGACGACGATCCGGTCCGCGGGGATGAGGGGCGCCAGGCGCGTCGTCGTCGCGAGATCGACCTCCAGCGTCCGCAAATCCCGGTTGTTGATGCCGATCAGCGGGGCGCCGAGCTGAACCGCGCGCCTAACTTCCGCCTCGTCGTGCGCCTCGACCAGCACGTCCATGCCGAGCGCCTCCGCCTCGGCCATCACCGCGCGCGCGCCCTCGTCGTCGAGCACCGAGAGCATCGCCAGCACCGCGTCGGCGCCGGCGATCCGCGCCTCGACCACCTGGCGGGGATCGACGATGAAGTCCTTGGCGAGGATCGGGCCGTCGAACACGCGCCGAACCGCCCGCAGATCGTCGAGCGAGCCACCGAAGAACGGCCCATCGGTCAGCACGCTGATCGCGTCGGCGACGTCGGCATAAGCCCTGGCCTGCGCCGCCGCGGCCACGCCCGACAGCGCACCGGCGGAGGGCGAAGCCTTCTTCACCTCCATGATGAAGCGCGCGCCTGGCTGGGCCAGCGCGGCGCGCAAGCTGCGCCGCGTCGGCGCCGCCCTCGCCCGGAGATCGGCGAGGGCGGCGCCTGCGAGCCGTACGGCGAGGTCGGCCCGCTTGCGTTCCAGGATCGCGCCAAGCACGTCACCCATGGCTGAGCTCGATCAGGTCCTGAAGCTTGCGGTAGGCGGCGCCGGTGCTGACGATGCGGAACGCCTCTTCGACGCCATCGCGCAGGCTCCCCGCCTTGCCCGCGGCGAACAGCAGAGCGCCGGCGTTCATCGCCGTCGCCTGCTTCTCCGCCGGCGAGCCGTAGCCGAACAGCAGGGCCTTGAGCCGCTCGGCATTCTCCTCCGGCCCGCCGCCCTGGATCCTGGCCAGCGGGGTGCGCGCGAAGCCGACATCCTCGGGCGAGAAAGACAGATGCTCGATCGCGCCGCCTTGCATCAGCACCGCCTTGGTCTCGCCGTGCAGCGCGACCTCGTCGAGCCCGGCGCCATGGACGACCATCGCCCGCTCCACGCCGAGCGCGGCCAGCGTCAGCGCCACCGGTTCGAGCAGCCTTTCCTCGGCGACGCCGAGCAGCTGCACGGGCGGCTCGGCGGGGTTCAGGCAGGGGCCGAGCACGTTCATGATCGTGCGGATGCCGAGCGCGCGGCGGACCGGGCCGGCATGCCTCAAGCCCGGGTGGTAGAGCGGCGCGAACAGGAAGCAGATGCCCGCCGCGTCGAGCGCCCGGCGGCTCGTATCGGGCGAGGCGTCGATTTTCACGCCGAGATGCTCCAGCACGTCCGCCGAGCCGCAGCGCGAGGTGACCGAGCGGTTGCCGTGCTTGGCCACTGGCAGCCCCGCCGCCGCGGCGACGAAGGCGACCGCGGTCGACAGGTTGATCGTGCCGGAGCCGTCGCCGCCGGTGCCGCACGAATCGGCGAACAGATAATCGGGTCGCTCGAAGTGGAGATCGGCCGCGCGCAGCGCCCGGGCGGCGCCGATCAGCTCGTCACCGGTCTCGCCGCGGATGCGCAGCGCGACCAGCATCGCGGCGATCGAGGGTTCGTCGAGCCGCCCCTCGACGAGCGCCGCGAACAGGCTTTCGGCCTCGGCCTGGTTCAGGGAATCGCCGGCATAGAGACGCGCCAGCGCGTCCTCCTTCGGCTCGGGCGCCGCGGCATGGGCGGCGAGACTGGTCATGTACATGGGTGACTACCTGCATCGATGAGACAAAGAAAAAGCCCGCCGGGAGCGGCGGGCTTGCGTTCTTCAGGTGTGGACTAGAGAGTCGTCACCATCGATGCAGGCGAGCCGCGTCAACCGGGTTTCCCCGCCACCAAAGACGAACGAAGGTGAAGCGTTGGCTCATGGCCTAAGCATCCCGAATTGCCGGCGTCCCGTCAAGCGGTTAGTGTACCCTCACATGGAACGCCGCGAGCTGAACGTGCCCCGAGGCTTGCGTTACGTGCCCGATTTCATTTCGGAAGCGGAGGCGGAGGAGTTGGCCGAACGGATCGGCAAGCTTCCCTTCAGGCCCTTCGGCAGGCGCAAACGGCAGACCGTCTCATTCGGCTGGACCTATTGGCACGGCGCACGCGACCTCGCCAGGACCTTCCCGAACCCATATTGGCTCATCGGCCTGCGCGACCGCGCCGCCGCGCTTGCCGCGCTTGTCCCGGACGCGCTCGAACATACCATGCTGACCAGATACGAGGAGGGCGCCGGCTTCGGCTGGCACCGCGACTTGGCGGGTTTCGGCGACGTTGTGGGTATCTCGCTACTGGCGCCGGCGGCGCTTCGCTTCCGCCGCAGGGCAGGCGCGGAATGGCGGCGCTTCACCCTTCCCGCCGAGCCGCGCTCCGCCTATTTGTTGCGCGGGCCTTCGCGGATCGATTGGGAGCATAGCCTCGCGCCTGTGGAGAGGCTGCGCTACTCGATCACCTTCCGGACGCTGAATTAGCGCTCGCCCTGGTCTTCTTCGTCGGCTTGGGTCTCGCCCGGTTCGACTTCGGCCACCTCCGGATCCGGTTCGCCATCCCCTTGGGTCGGGCCGACGAACATGTGCACGGCACCGCATTGTTGCATTTCGAGTCTCCCCTTGTGCGAGGGCCCATTCTAGCCGAGCGAGCCCGACAAGTCATTGTTCGATCACGAGTAGAAGATGTGGAGCCCGATCTGCATGTTGCGGGCGAGGCGGCGGCCCCAGGAGGGGGAGACGTAATTGGCGTGGTACCAGAGGCACGAGCTCGGCAGCACGCGATCGACCAACCGCTGCTTGGCGATCCGGGCGACGGCGACGGCGCGGCGCCAGGCGTCCGACGCGCGGTCGGCGCGGGGGATGATGCCGCGGCGGACGAAGGAGAATTGGGCGGGCTGGACGACGACGGCGCAGAGCGTCGACGGGTAGCGGCCCGAGGCGGCGCGGTTCATCACCACTTCGGCGACCGCGAGCTGGCCCTGGAGCGGCTCGCCGCGCGCCTCGAAATAGACGGCATTGGCGAGGCAATCCTCCTCGGCGCCCTGGGTGTCGGGGCTGAAGCCGGCGACCAGCAGGCTGGTGACCAGCTGGTCGAGCGAGGCGCCGGCGCGCGCGCCCTCGGGCACGGTGGTCGGCTGCGTCGCGGGCTGGCCGTCCTGGTTGAGGCCGAGGCTGTCGCTCGACAGATCGGCCGAGGCGTGGTCGAGATAATAAGCCGTGGGCGTGGGCGCGTCGCCCGAGCCTGCCTGGACCGGAGCCGTTGCGGCGAAAGCGGCGGCAGCCGCAGCGGCCACGGCGAAAGCCGCGGCACGAACCGTGCGAATCATGTGCAATTTGCTTCATTGCGGTACGACCGGCCCCCGCCATTCCCCCTTATCGGGCCGGCGATCCCAGGTTCGTTCCGTCTTGCTTCAGCCGCCGGCCTCAAGGCCCTGGCGACACCCGCTCATTCAAATCAGTGAGCGCCACCTGATGTTTCTACTTAGGGGAATCAACCTAAATGCTGCGCCGCAGCGGTGAACCGCGTGAGCGATGGGACGAACCGTGGAACCCGCAGGTTTTTCATCGCTTTTCCGCGGCCTCCGAAGCCGAATCTCCGGCCCGCGGAACGCCGGAAAGGAGCCGCACCCGGGCGCTCGGCACCCAGCCGGCGGCGCACGGCCCGAGATAGGCGCGGCGCTGCGGCGCCGGCGCGTCGACCCCGCAGCGCGGCGTGGCACGGCCGCCTTCGTCATAGACGATGCCGAACCAGCGCTCGTCCTGGCTTCGCGCGCAGATGAAGAATTCGGCCGCGGGCTCGAGCCGGTCGATCTCGCCCGCCGCATCGAACGGCGCGGCGCGCACCGGCAGCGGCGCGGCGGGCCCGCGCAGGCGGACCCCGCCCTGCGCGTTGCAGGCGGCGAAGCTCGGCCCGAGCTCGCCGATCCGCACCGGCGCCTCGAGCTGGTTCAGAACGGTGGAATCGCTGTCGTCGCGCACGTAGGGCGGCGTGGTCGAGCCCTCGGCGCCGCGATTCTGCGTCGCCCGCTCGCCGCACCCGGCCAGCATGACGGCTGTGAACAGGAGCGCGGCGCGGGCTTTCATCGCCTCCGATTTAGCCCTAGCGGAGCGGCATTGGAACGCTTTTCGAAGGACTCGCACATGGCCCGCTGGCTGATGAAATCGGAGCCCGAAAGCTATGGCTGGGCGGACCTCGTGCGCGACGGCGGCACCGAATGGGACGGCGTGCGCAACAACGCGGCGCGGCTTCACCTGAGGGCGATGAAGCCCGGCGACGAGGCGTTCCTCTACCATTCGATGTCCGACAAGGCGGTGGTCGCGATCATGCGCATCGTGAGCGAACCCCGGCCCGACCCCAAGGACGGCGCGTGGGTCAGCGTCCGCGTCGAGCCGGTGCGCGCGCTGGAGCGACCTGTGACTCTGGCCGAGATCAAGGCCGAGCCGAGCCTCGCCCAGATGGAGCTGATCCGCCAGTCGCGACTGTCGGTGGCGCCGGTGCGGGATGAGGAGTGGGCCAAGGTGCTGAAGATGGCGGGCCGCTGAGCTGGCGGCCGGAGCGCCTAACAAGCGGATATTCCTTACCAATAGCTCGGGATGTTCCCCGATAGCGCTCATTGCAGCCCTGTTGGATAGCGCAGTTGGGCCTGGGCCGGCGGGGCGCGGGCCAGGCGGATCCGCTCCGGCGTCCTCGTTCAAAGGGTGCGGACCCACTCGGAAAGGACGATGCTCATGCCCAGCAATCTGCCCCGTATCGCCGGTCTCGCCCTGGCCGGCCTGCTGATCCTGGTCCCGCACGAGGCGCTTGCCCAGCGCGGCGGCCGCGGCGGCTATTATCCCGGCGGCGGCTATGGCGGCTATGGCTACGGCTACCGGGGCGGATACGGACGCTACGGCTATCCCGGTTACGGCTATGGGTACGGCTATCCGGCTTATGCCTATCCCGGCTACGGCTACGGCTATCCCCCCTACCCGGCTTACTATGGCGGTTATGGCGGCTATTACGGCTATGGCGGCGCGGCCCTCGCCACCGGCGTCCTGATCGGCGCGGCGATCGCCGCCAATCGCCACCGCGACCATTATATCCAGGTCCCGGTCCAGGTCCCGTACCAGGCGCCGGCGATCGAGCAGCCGGCGATCGCGCCTCCCCCGGCCGATCCGATGCAGACCTGTCCGGACGGCTCGGTGGTTCCAGCGAACAGCTATTGCCCCCGGCACTATCGCGGAGCCGGGGCTCGAGACCCGCGCGACATATCGCCGGACGATCTTCGGCCCGACTGAAGCCGCCGAAGCGAAGGCTCCGACGAGCAACCGTTGTCGCGCGATCCCGGATCGGGTCCGGGAAGGGCGAAGATCGGGCTCCGCTGAAGCGGACCGTAGCCCGTTCAGCCTTCTGGGCGCAAAGCTGAATAAGATCCGGAAAGTCCGGCTTCATAGAACGAAAAAGTCCCGACCGGCGCACCGGCATGAGGCAAAGGTCCCAATGTTCGCGGTCACCATGGTCGGCGCGCCGGATTGCGTCAGCGACCGGGCGCGCGCCGCGCTCGCCGCCATGCGGTGACGGCGCGGAAAGGGTGTGGAGGTGGTAGGCCGCGTGCACGGGCGGGCCCTTCGACTTGGCTCAGGACAGGTCTCCTCGAGTCGGGCGAATCGGCCAGTTTATGACTCAAGGGTGGGGTTGTAGGAAAGCGATTTTGTTCTGGGTTTGTTTGATCTCCTAGATCCGGAGCTGGCTGCCGAGCTCGATCACCCGGTTGGTCGGCAGCCTGAAGAACTCCATCGCGCTTTCGGAGCTTTTCATCATCCAGGCGAACAGCCGCTCCCGCCAGAGCGCCATGCCGTGCTGCTCGCGCGAGGCGATGAGCTTCTGCCGGCCGAGGTAGAAGCTGGTGCTCATCATGTCGAAGGCGGCGCCGCAGGTTTCGATGCGCAGCAGATCGGCCGGGATATCGACCTCGTCCATGAAGCCGTAGTGAAGCACGACCCGGTAGAACCCCTTCCCCGCCTCGTGAAGCTCGACCCGGCCCGCTGTTGCGACGTGGGGCACGTCCTCCACCTTGACGTTCAGGATCAGCACGCGCTGGTGCAGCACCTGGTTGTGCTTGAGGTTGTGGAGCAGCGCCGAAGGCATGGAATCGGCCGAGGTCGACAGGAACACCGCCGTGCCGCGCACCCGGTGCACCGAGGCCGTCGACTTGATGAAGATGTCGAGCGGGAGCGCGTCCTGCTCCAGCCGCTGGCGCATCAGCCGCCGCCCGGTCGCCCAGGTGGTGAGCAAGGTGAAGATGATCGCGGCGATGACCAGCGGGAACCAGCCGCCGTCGGCAACCTTGGTGACGTTCGAGGCGAAGAAGAGCGTGTCGACCAGCGCGAAGACGCCGATCGTCACGGCCGCCAGTAGCCGGTTCCACTTCCACACCTGGAAGATCAGCACGGCGAGCATGATCGTAGTGATGATCATCGTGCCGCTGACCGCGATTCCGTAGGCCGAGGCGAGATTGGTCGATTCGCGGAAGCCGAGGACGAGCAGGACGACCATGAGCAGCAGCCCCCAGTTGACCGCCGGGATGTAGATCTGCCCGGCTGCGCGGGCGCTGGTATGCTCGGTCCTGAGCCGCGGCAGGAAGCCGAGCTGCACCGCCTGGTGGGTGACCGAGAAGGCGCCGGAGATCACCGCCTGGCTGGCGATGATCGTCGCCGCGGTGGCGATCAGGACGAGCGGCAGCCGCGCCCATTCCGGCGCCATCAGATAGAAAGGATTTTCGACCGCCGCGGGATTGCCGAGCAGCAGCGCGCCCTGGCCGAGATAATTGAGGGCGAGGCAGGGATAGACGAGGGTCAGCCAGGAAAAGCCGATCGCCTTGCGGCCGAAATGGCCCATGTCGGCATAGAGCGTCTCGGCCCCGGTCATGGCGAGGAAGACCGAGCCCATGGCGAGGAAAGCGAGCCGCGGATCGTAGGCGAAGAAGGCGACCGCCCAATGCGGGCTGAGCGCGCCCAATATCTCCGGATGCTGCAGGATGTTGACGATGCCGAGCGCCGCGAGCGCCGCCAGGTAGACGAGCACGACCGGTCCGAACATCGCCCCGACCTTCGCCGTGCCGCGCGACTGGACGAGGAACAGGCCGATCAGGATGACGATCGCGATCGGCACGACGAGCGGCGCCAGACCCGCCTCGACGATGGTCAGCCCCTCGACCGCGGAGAGGACCGAGATGGCCGGGGTGATCATAGCGTCGCCGTAGAAGAGCGCGGTCGCCAGCACGCCGAGCATGACGAGGCCGGACGCCCAGCGCTTCGCGCCGAGATTGCGCGAGATCAGGGCCAGCAGCGCGAAGGAGCCGCCCTCGCCCTTGTTGTCCGCGCGCATCGCGACGAACACATATTTGGCCGTGACGACGAGCATCAGCGACCAGAAGATCAGGCTGATCACGCCGAAGATATGCAGGGGATCGACCGCCAGCGGATGCGGGCCGATGAAGCTCTCCTTCATCGCGTAAAGCGGCGAGGTGCCGATGTCGCCGTAGACGATCCCGATCGCCCCCAGCATCAGGGCCGCGAGCGGTTGCTTATGGGGCGCGGCCGGCGAAGCGGCCGGCGTGATCGGGTCTGTGTGCGTGAGCGTTGCCATAAGCCGGCCATGTGGCGTGCCGGGGCATAAAGATTCCATGTGGATTCGCGCATGGACCACTCGACGGCGGCCGCCCCGAGGCGCATCTGGCGCGCATGGCCGCCCTACTCGCCAGACGATCCGCCGCCGCCCAGCTGCGCGGCTATGCCGAGGCCGCCCTGATGGTCGCGGGGTCGACTCTCATCGGCCTCGCCATGGCGCCGCACTGGGGCAATGCTGCGGTCGACCTGCTCTATTTGCCGGCGGTGCTCGGCGCAGCGGTGCTCGCCGGGCTCGGGCCGGCGCTGTTCGCCGCCTTGGCCTCGGCGCTCGCCTACAATTTCTTCTTCACCGCGCCGCACTTCACCTTCCGCATCGACAGCCCGAACGACCTCGTCACCGTCGTCGTGCTGTTCGCGGCGGCGCTGGTCACCAGCCAGCTCGCCGCGTCGGTCCGGAGGCAGGCGGAGATCGCCAGGACCCATGCCGCGCGCAACGCGACCATCGCCGGCCTCGCCCGGCGCCTGCTGACCTGCACCTCCGAGCGGGAGATCGGCGCGGTGAGCACGACCGAGATCGGCGCCCTGTTCGACTGCAGCGCGGTGCTGGCGGGCGCCGACGCCCATCCAATCGCCGCCGCGCCGGCCCCGGCCCGGCTGATGCCCGCCGACGCCGCCGTCGCCGCCCTGGTGCTCGAAAGTGGCGAGCGCGCCGGCCGCGGAGTCGACCGCGCGGTGCCGACCGAGTGGCAGTTCCACCCGGTCCGCTCGGGCGCGGCGGTCATCGCCGTGATCGGCCTCGCCCGCGACGACGGCGCCTCCCCGGTCGCCGCCGACCAGCTGCCATTGCTCGACAATCTGCTCGACCAGGTGGCGCTGGCGCTGGAGCGCGGCCGGCTCGAAGACGAGGCGCGCGAGTTCGCCCGGGTCCGCGAGCGCGATCAGGTCCGCTCCGCGCTGCTCTCGTCGATCGGCGGCGATCTGGGGCCGCCGGTGAAGACGATCGGCAATTCGGTGCGTGCGTTGCGGCGCGCCGGAGCGGGGGACAAGGCGCTCCTCGCCGACCTCGGCGCGGAGACGGTCAAGGTCGAGCGCTACCTCGCCAATCTGCTCGACCTAACACCGGAATCGGACCGGCGGCCGGTCGAGATCGACGGCGTGACCATCGATCTCTTTCAACGAACGGTCGCGCGGGACGGGGAGGAGGTGCACCTGACGCCGAAGGAATTTGCAGTGCTCGCCGAGCTGGCGAAGCATCCTGGCCGGGTGCTCAGCCACGCCCATCTGTTGCGAACGGTATGGGGACCGGCGCATGAGGGCCAGATTGACTATCTCCGCGTCGCCGTCCGCGCACTGCGGCAAAAGCTCGAACGCAATCCGTCCGAGCCGGAGCTGATCGTCAACGAGCCCGCCGTCGGCTATCGTCTCAAGGTGCAATAGGTCTCGTCAGACGCTTGCACCCGCAGCCTCCGCCACCGGCCTTGCCTCGCCCTCCCCGCCACCGCGCATCGTCGCCAGGTTCCGCCAGAACCTCTCCAAGCTCTCCGTCCCCCCGAACAGGGTCGTGAAGTGGGTGGAATCGACCAGCACGATATCCCCCGCCCTCTCCCCCTCGGGGGGCATCCACAGGACCACGTTGAACGCCCGCTCGCCGCCCGTGCTGAACGGGTGGGGGCGGCGGAGGTCGACCGGCTGCCGGGCGAGGATTCGGATGCGCTCGCTGTTCGGCTCGGTCACCTCGTAATGCGGCAGATGGGGGTGGAAGTTGAGGGTGGGGACGCCGACGAGCAGGCCGAGCGCGTCGAGGCCGACCGTCTTTTCCAGCGGGGCGATGCCGTCGTCGTCGCGCGCGGGCCTGAGGCCCCAGATGTTGCGGACCGGCACGTCGAGCGCGGCCATCAGATCGCGGGTGAAGGCGGTGAAGCGCTGCTGGCGGGGAACGAGCGCGTCGCCATGGTGGAGATATTCCATCTGGCGCTGGCCGAGATCGTCGGCGAAGCCGACGTCGTGGTGCGGGGCGAGGACGAGGCAGGTGCCGTCGCGCTTCAGCCATTCGCGGATCGCCGCGATTTCCGCCGGTTCCGCGCGCTGATCCGACGGAAGGTGATCGAGGCCGAAGACCATGAACGTGTCGCAATCGGCGAGCAGTTCCGCGTCGATTAGCTGGCGGAAGCCCGCCTGGTCGACGCGCTGGAACACCGCGACCGGATGGCCGGTGCACTCCTCCGCCACGCGCTGGAAGGCGAGCGCGGAGATGTGAAACAGCTCGAGCGTGCCGGCGATGCCCTGCAGGAAACGGTCGGACTGGTAATCCGGACCCTCATAAGCGGGCCAGAGCACGTTGCGGACCTCGGTGATGGTCGAGAAGCGGTTCTCCATCAGCGCCGGATCGCGCTGCACCTCCCAGGGATAGGACCAGGTCCAGTAGATGCTGATCCTCCGCCCGCCGCCGGGGGGGCGGGCGACATGGGCCTGGTTGTAGGTGCGGGCTGCTGTCATTGCTGGGCTCCTTCGAGCGAGGGGACGGCGGCTTCGGCGCCGGCGGCGAGGCCCGCGAGCCAGTGCAGCGCCCGGATCCCGGGCAGGAAGAAATAGGCGCCGCCGCGGACGGTGGTGAAGGCGGGCAGGCCGGTGATCTTCTTGCGCAGGGGGCGCTTCGGAATCTTGTATTCGAGGCTGCCGTCCTGATTGCCGATGATCGGGTCGCGCTCGTTGCCGAGCTCGTGAAAGTTCTTGTCGTTGACCCAGACGTTCTGGGCGAACTCGAACTGACGGACGAGCGAGGCGCAGATGACGAAGGCGGCGATGCCGCGCTCCGTGCCGTCGTCGCTCGTGCCTTCGGGGAGGTGGGCGCCGTAGGTCGCGCCGCGGCGGATCATCCGGCGGCGATTCATGTTCGCGGCGGTGTCGCGGGGGTTCATCCGCCGGATGTGCGAGCCCAAGGGCACCGCATAGCCGTGCGGGTCATTGTCCTTGTAGTTGAAGTCGTTGTTGCGGGTGAGGTCCTTGCCGAGCTCGGCATCGTCCTTGTCGGGGCAGAGCGTCAGCGGCGCGCCGCTGCGCCAGCGGCCCATCAGCTTGGCGGCGATCAGCTCCTGCTCGTCCGCCGTCTCGCCATGCTCCTTGAGGAAATCGCGGAACTTGCCGACATGCTCCTCGAGCCGGCGATAGGCCATGTAGGTGCCGTTGCGCGACAGGATCTCCGGCTGCGGCATGGCATAAGGCTGGCCGCTCTCGTCGGGATAGCCGAGGATGAACTCGCCGGCTTTGAGCGGGCCGCCGCAGCCATTGTAGGGGATGTCCTCGGTCCCCTCGATCACCGGCTGCGAGAGGCGGTCGCGATAGCCGAAATGGTCGTGGGCGTGGTCGAACGGCGGCGTCGCCTCGAGATGGAGGCTGGAGATGACGCGAACGCCCGGGAGCCGGTCGAGCAAGGCGTCGTGCTCGCGCTCGCAGCGGCCGCGCTCCTCGTCGTCGCGCGCGAACAGGATGGCGATGGCGTGGAGGTCCGGGCCCGCGGTGCCGTCGACCCAATGCTCAGGGGCGCTGGCGCCGGTGTCGCCGAGCACCTCGGCGCGCGCCGCCATGCCCTGGCGGAACGCGTCGGGGAAGCTGGCGAGAGCCGCCTCGCTCACGCCCAGCCGCTCGAGGCCGTTCGCGGTGAAGGCGATCGTCACCCAGCGCTTGTCCTCGTCGCTGGTGCCGACGGTCGCCGCCGATGGCACGATCGGCAGGATTTCCTCGAGCCAGGCCCGGCCGCTCTCCCCGTCGGCGAAGGAGAGGAAGACGTAGCGGCCGGTCAGCGCCGGCGTGCGGGTCAGCAGGATGTGCTGGATGTCGTCGATTTCGAGCATCGCCGGCGCGTTCCTCACTGCATGTTGTCGAGCACGCCGGCGAGGCCGCTCTTCACCGCCAGCGCGCTCTTCACCTCCTTGGCGGTGACGTAGGAATATTCGGCATATTCCATGAAGCTCGGCCGGTGATGATCGCGCACGAAGGCGATGAACGCCTCGGAATTGCTCTTCCAGTCGGCCGGGAAGCCCTGGAGATTCTCGAACACGGTGGTGAGCCCGGTGGCGGCGAAGATGGCCACCGCGTCCTCGGTATATTTGTCGAAATCGGTGTCGAACACGCCCTGGTACATGAAATAGGTCTCGCCCTTGAGGTCGAACAAAGCCCATTTCAGCGTGTGCAGCTTGAGCACGTCGAGCACGTCCGGCGCGCCGGCCACCGCCTCCTCGATATTGCGGGCGTAGCCGTAGAAATTCTCCTCGGTGCCCGGCTTGATCGCGGCGATGATCGTGAAGCCGTAATTGAGCGGCGTGCGCGGGAAGACCGGGCCGAAGCGCCCCTGCTCGACCCGATCGGGGAAGTAGCCGCCGGGCGGGATGGCCATGGCCGACTGGCGGCCCTTGACCTGCTCCGGGGGGAGCGCCTTGGAAACTTGGGGCCTTTCGAGAACGCTCGCCATTTTCATTCCTCCTCGTTTCAGAAAGCCACGCCGAGGATGGTGCGGAGCATCCATCCGTTCGGCCCATGTTCGTTCCGCGCCACCACACCGCCGCCGCTGAGGCGCAGCGAGAAGCCGCGGCCGAGCGCGACCACGCCGGTCGCGCCGAGCGAGAGCGCGCTCTGCCGGTTGCCGGCGCCGGCGCCGTCGACCTCGACCTCGCCGCCCTCGCGCCAGAGCAGATCGAGCGAAGCCCAGACGCCCTCGCCGATGCCGCGCGTGACGTGCCCCTCGAAGATGAACAGCGGCTTCTGCCGGGTCCGCCCGGCGCCGAACGGATTGTCGTTGGCGGCGAAGAAGGTCACCGTCGGCAGCGCCTCGATCGTCAGCAGATGCGGATCGCCCATGCCCTCGCCGATTGCGTAGACGACCGGCGCGCCCAGCCTGACCGCCCAGCGGTTCGAGCCGATGTTGAGCGACCGCGCCGCGCTATACTCCCCTACGGGCACGAAGATCTTGCCGAGCAAATTGACCGCCAGCCCGGGCCGGTGCGCGGCATAATCCCGGGCGGAGAGCGTCGGCGTGCCGTGCACGCCCATGACGAAGCCGAGCTGGGGATCGCCGAACCCCTCGATGTCGCCGGGCATGCCGCCGGGGGCGCCAGAAGCGGGGGGCGGCCCCTCGATCCGGCTCGCCGGCACGACCAGGAAGACGAATGCCTGCCGCCCGCCGATGTCGAGCGCCTGGACGAATTGGAACACGCCGAGAAGCGTGTCGAGCGAGCCTTCCTCGGCGACATTGCCGGGATCGACCGCGAGGTTGGAATGCAGGCGGTGCAGCCGCAGCGAGGCGATCGTCGTCCCCTCGGGCACCAGCATGTAGAGCCGCGCCCCGTCGTCCTGCGCCCGCGCGGGGCCCGCGGCGGCGAGCAGGACCAGCCCCAACAGCAGCGGCCAGGCGGCTGGGGACTGTCGCACCACTGGAAGATCCGCGCGCGCCTCGAGGCCGCGCCGCGCTCCGACTGCCATCGCACGGGTCTAGGATCGGCCCCAGGCCCGGCCCATCGGTGGAAACCCGCAAGCCGCCGGGGCTGGCGCCCTAGCCGGCGCACCTTCAGTCTTGCCGTCCCCGGTCGAGCCGCGATACTCTGCCAACGTCAGGGTGATGGGAGGGTCTCACGATGATCTTCATTGCGCTCTTGCAACTGGCGGCGGCGGGCCCGAGCTTCGATTGCGCCCGCGCCCGCACCCCTGTCGAACGGACCATCTGCGCCAATGCCGAGCTCGCCGCGCTCGACCGCGAGGAGGCGCGGATCTACGGCATCGCGCGCATCCTGCCCCAGGCCGACCGGGCGGCGCTTCTCAAGCGCCAGCGCGACTTCCTCCGGGACCGCAATTCCTGCCCGGACGCGGCGCAGGAATGCATCCGCGACGCCTATCTCGGCGACATCGGCGATCTCAGGCGGATGGCGGCGCTGGAGGATGACGACGAGGGCCTGTCGCCGGGGCCGACCCGCTTCCACTGCGACGGCGGCTATCCCGACGTCTATCTCACCCTCTTCCGCACCAGCCCGGCCCAAGCCTGGCTCTCCGTGCCGTCGGCGAACGAGGGCCAGCCCCTGGCCGCCGACCCGGCGGACGGAGATCGCCTCGTCGGGCGCTACGCGACCGACATGATCTACGAAGTCGGCGCGCGCCGCGTCCGCACCGGCGCGCGCATCTGCACGCCCTAGGCGAGCGGCTTCTCGCCGCGAAGCATCATGCCGAGCTCGCGGTTGGTGTGGATGCGGTACGGCAGGTCGCGCAATTGCCTCACATGAAAAGCCGTCCGCCGCCGGCTCTCACTCGAAGGCGCCCTCGGGGGGCCCGGCTGTGGGGGCCGCGCTCGCCACGACGGCTAACACTCCGACGAGCAGCAGGACACCGCCGACGACGATGTAGGTCGTCGATCCGTGGAGCCCGAGTTGGCGCCGCAGCTCCGGCGCAGGGCGGCCGCCGATCGACAAGGCCGGCGCGCCGCTGCGCGCGAGGCCGAGCTCGAGGCCGGCCGCCGGACGGGTGCCGACGAGGGCGCCGGACTGCGCGTTCAGCATCGCGTAGCTGGGCGCGACCTGCAGCCGCGCCCGCAGCGCCGGCCTCTCCGCGCCGCCCAGCGGCGTTGATAATCTGAGGCCAGCAAAGGCGCCCATGCGCCCGCCCACCATAACGGTTTCGGTCGTGAGGTCCGCCGCGAGGCAGGGCTGGGAAGCGACCGCTGAGAGGGCGATCGCGGCGATGGCGTGTCGATGGTTCATGTTCCTGCCCCCTGTCGCTTTGGTACCGGAACCATGGGTGCGCGAGATCGGCGGCGATGTCACCCTTGAAAAAGGGGCGGCCGGATTTCCGCGTCGCATTTGCGCCGGGGCAAAAAGGCCAGCAATTAAAAGCTACTTAATCGCGCGAGCCGGGCAACGACTACGCACAGCGAACGTTGTCTTGTCAGGCCCGTTCGGCCTTTTCTCGAAAATGTAGGAGTTCTCATGAACCAGAATATTGTCTCGGCCGTCTTCGACAGCCAATCCGAGGCGGAAACCGCCGTCCGCGAGCTTCGCCAGGCCGGCGTGCGCGACACTGCCCTTTCCGTCATCGCGCGCCGCGAAGGCGCCGACGGCGACTATGGCGACGCCGAGACTCATGAGGTCGGCGAGACGACCGAAGGCCTGATCAAGGGCGCGCTCGGTGGCGCCGGCGTCGGCGCTTTGCTCGGCATCGCCGCTCTCGCCATCCCCGGCGTCGGCCCGCTCGTCGCCGCCGGCGCGATCGCCACTTCGGCCATTCCCGGGGCCGCCGCAATCGGCGCCGGTGTCGGCGCAGTCGCCGGCGGAATCACCGGCATGCTGACCGAGCACGGCGTCAGCGACGAGGATGCGACCTATTACGAGGGGCGCATCAATGACGGCGGCGTGTTCGTTTCCGTCGACACCAGCGACGCCGGCATGACGCGCGAAACCGCCGAGGACATCCTGTACCGCAATGGCGGCCACAGCTCGACGCGTGCCAGGACGGCCGCCACGATCTAGCGCAAGTCCGGGGAAACACCCGACCCGCTCTGGAAGCCCGCCGCAACATCGGTTGCGGCGGGCTTTCCTTTGCCGGCGGAGCCGGGAGGCCTATGCGGCTTCGCTCCGCGACGCGCGCTTGCGCTCGTGTGGATCGGGATGGCGCTCGCGGATCCGCACCACCTTGGGCGTCCTCGACTAGCTCGTCGCCCTCAATGTAGGCGATCGTGGCGTCATTGCCCGACCCAGTCGTTGACGAGCATCCGGTGCCAGCGCGCCGAATAGCCACGCCCCTGCATCGAGGCGACCTGAGCGTCGCGTTCCGCCGTGTCGTATCGGACCCCGCCGTTGGACCAGAGGGTCTGCCATTCCGAGTAGGTCATGATGTTGCACTCGTCGTCGGAGCGGCGGGGATCATCGACCCAGCAGACTTCGTAGCGGCGCTCGTGTCGAGCGGTTTGGTAGGGACCGTTGTTCGTGGCGCCGCAGCGCTGCCCGCCGCCGATGGGATCGGACGGGTCGCTGTCTCTGCAGCCCTGGTTGGCGGCGGTGCAGTTGCGGCCCGCCCCGGCGGGGTCGCTCGGGTCGCGGTCGCTGCAACCCGTGTTCGGCCGATTCTGGCAATGCCGGCCCTGCCCGCCGGGATCGCCACCGCTCGAAATCGGATCGGAATCGGAGCAACCGCCCTGCAGCGCCACGGCTTCGTCGCTGACTACGGCCAGCGCGCCCGCCGCCATACCGCCGCCGACGACACTGGCCAGGAACGAACGCCGATTGAGCTTGCGGACCCTGTTCATTCGCGCATCCCCCTATGCCGCGGGCGCGCTCGAGCGCGAACCCAACGGATGAGCCGGAGACAGGCGGCATGGCGGGGCGCGAAACGAGACAAGTCACGCAGCCAGGTTCGGGAAGCGACTCGCCCCAAGCCGTTGCAGCCTTGTCACGCTATATGATCGGCGGTGGCTCCGCCATAGCGCGCCGGAGAGGTCAGGCCGGTCTTGCCGGCTTCCTTTTGGGCGGTGCGATTTGCCTGTCCTATTCCGCAATTATTGTTACGATATCGAAACGAGCCTCCCTGCGGAGGCGAGACGCTGTCGTAGCCCCCGCTCCCCAGGGCCCGGGTATTTGCCTTCACCCCGCTCGAGGAGCTCTGCCATGACGATCCCGACGCGATTTCGCGGGCCCAGAGCCCTTGGGCGGGCCTTGCTCGCCGCCTCGCTTTGCGCGGCCTTGCCGCCGGCCTTCGCGTCGGCCGCAGTCGCGGTGCAGCCTCCCGGCGGCGAACGGGTGGATGGAAGCAATCTCGCGCGCGTGGACTTCGCCGGGGGCTGGTTCGAGCAGCGCGACGGGCGCTGGGCGGAATATGATCTCGACGGCCGGCCCCGCTTCCGGTTCGAAGAGACCAGCCGCGACGAATGGTCGGTCTACATGATCGATCGCTCGCGCAACGTCGCGATCCAGCTCGACGTCTACCGCCGGATGGTGACCTTCTCGGAACATGGCGGGCCCCGGACCGACCTCTATCCGATCACCGAGGTCGCCGCCGCGTCGCAGCGCGAGCGTTTCGGCGGATCGAGGGGGGATTATTCCGGCAAGCCCGACGCCGGAGCCGACGCCGGCGACAGCAATTATGCGGCCGTGGGGGCATTCTACCGGCAGAGCGATCGCCCCGAAGTGATGTTTCAGTTCGGCCCGCTGAATCATTGCCATGTCCAGAACCCCTCGCAGATGACCGCCTATGGCGGGTTCAGCCGCGTCCGCGACGTGCCGCGCCTCGCTTTGCGCGGCACGTCCACCGGCGAGTGTGGATGGCCCAACGGCTTCTTCCGCCGGACCAACGAGCCGGCGGTCTACCGTCTCTATGGCGCGGGAGATTTTCGGCTCGGCCGAATGGCTTGCCTGGTCGTCGACCCCCGCCAGATGGCGCTCTTCGGCGGCTTTCGGGTCGTGGCGATGGTCGAGCCGAACTCCGACCTGTTCCATGGACGCGAACAGCCGGAACCTTGCCCCGACCCCTGAGGGCTCGTCATTCGACGCCCCTGCCCCGGGATCGGGACGCTCCCCGATAGCGCCGCTCGGCACGCGGAGCGATAAGCAGTGCGGCCCGGCCGACGACGCGCGCGCCGGCGGGCTCCGCTTTGGTAGCCAAAGCCGCATCAGGGGTGCGGACCCGCGTGGTAAAGGAAGGTGCCCCATGACCAGCAATCTGGCCCGTCTCGCCGCCTGCGCATTCGCCGGCGCCCTGCTCGTCCTGCCCTGGAGCGCGCTCGCCCAGCGCGGCGGCCATGGCGGCGGAGGCCATGGGGGTGGCGGCGGCCGCGGCGGAGGCGGCGGCGGTTGGCATGGTGGTGGGGGCGGCGGTGGCGGTGGCGGTGGCGGCTATCGTGGCGGAGGCGGCCGCGGCGGCGGCTGGAATGGCGGCGGCGGAGGCAGAGGCGGCCAAGCCAGCTGGAGCGGCGGTGGCGGCGGCCGCGGCGGCGGCTGGAACGGTGGAGGCGGAGGCCGCGGCGGCGGCTGGAATGGTGGTGGCGGTGGCCGCGGCTATGCCGGCGGCTACGGCCGTCACGGCGGCTATTACGGCCATGGCGGGCATTACGGCCATGGCGGGCATTACGGCCGCGGCTATGGCTATGGCTACGGCTATCCCTATTACGGCTACGCCTCTTATTACCCCTATTACGACTACGGCTACGCGCCCTATTACGGCTATCCGGGCTATTATGGCGGCTATTACGGCTATGGCGGCGACCTCCTGATCGGCGGCCTGTTCGGGATGGCCCTGGGCGCCGCGATCGCCTCCGATCACCACGACGATTATTATGACGGCGGTTATGGCGCTGCGCCTTATGGCGCCGCCCCTTATGGCGCCGCCCCCTATGGAACTGTCCCCTACGGCGCGGTGCCGCAGGGCAATGTGCCAATGCAGACCTGCCCGGACGGCGCCATCGTCCCCGCCGACGCCTATTGCCCGGCGCCGCATCCAGGCGCGGGCGCCGAGGCGCAGCCAAGAGCGGGTGTCGTGGAAGCG
>DASQJU010000253.1:0-9106 GCA_035630915.1 Allosphingosinicella sp. | reverse complement strand
CTTCCGACGGATCCCATTCGGCCATCGCGGTGGCGCCGTCCTGGCTCCAGCCATTGGGGTCGATCAGCACTCTTGGCGCGCCCTCCAGCCCCTCGCGCACGTAGAGCACCGACTGGTTCTGCAGCCCGTCGTTGCGCGTGTAGAAATAGCGGCTCCCGGCCTTCTCGGGCAGGGTGAACCGCTCGTAATCGTAGAGCTGCGTCATCCGCGCACGGATCGCGTCGCGCCCGGGAAGGGCGGCGAGAAACGCCTCGGTCACCTGATTCTGCGCCGTCACCCAGGCGCGCACCGCCGGGTCCTGCCGAACGTCGTTTTCGAGCCAGCGATAGGGATCGGCGACGCGCTCGCCGAACTGCTCCTCGGCCACCTCGCCGCGCGCCGTGGCGGGATAGTGGATCGGGGTGGAAGCGGGCTGGGCGAAAGCGGAGGCGGCGGCGAAGGGAAGCAGCAGAGCGGGGAACAGGCGCATCGGGACAGCTCTTTCGGAATGCGGGACGGCAGGAGGTCTAGCAGCCTTGCGCGCCGCGGCAAGTCGGCCAAAAGGGGCGGATGAGAAAGCTGATCCTCGCGCTTGGGCTGCTCGCCTTCGCCGCCTGCTCTACCGCCCAGCTGCCCCGCCTCGCCGATCCCGGCTCGTCCGCCTCCTGGGAGCCCGTGGACCCCCGACACCTTTCCGAATGGACCCGCGCCTTGTCCTCGGACGAGATGCAGGGCCGCGCGCCGGGGACCGCGGGCGAGGCGCGCGCCGTCGCATGGCTCAGCGCCCAATTCGCCGCGCTCGGGCTCGAGCCCGGCGGCGAGAATGGCGGCTGGACGCAGCTTGTGCCGCTGATCCACACCCAGGTGCCCGTCACTTCGCATTTCACCATCGCCAGCCACGGCGAGGCCATTGCGCTCGAATCGCCGCGCGACATCTATGTCGGCACGATGCGCGAGACCGATCGGGTGCGGATCGCGAATGCGCCGATGGTCTTCGTCGGCTACGGCGTCTCGGCCCCGGAGCGCGGCTGGGACGATTTCGGCGACGTCGACCTCACCGGCAAGATCGCCGTCTTCCTCGTCAACGACCCCGACTTCGAGGCAGCGCCGGACGAGCCGGCGGCCGGGCGCTTCGGCGGCCGGGCGATGACCTTCTACGGCCGTTGGACCTACAAATATGAGGAAGCCGCGCGGCGCGGCGCGATCGGCGCGCTGGTGATCCACGAGAGCGAGGCCGCCGGCTATGGCTGGAACACCGTCCAGGCGCCCGGCGGCGAGAATTACAACATCGTGCTCGCGCCCGGGGCGCGCCAGCCGGTGTTGCTTCAGGGCTGGATCCAGCGGGGCGTCGCGGAGGACCTGTTCCGCCGCGCCGGCCTCGACTTCGAGGCGGTCAAGCGCCAGGCGCGCGGCGGCGCTTTCCGCCCGATCGACCTCGGCGCGACCTTCTCCACCGATCTTCCGGTCCAGGTTGCGCGGGTCGAGAGCCACAATGTGATCGGCCGCCTGCCGGGCACGCGCCATCGGGATGAGACGATCCTCTTCTCCGGTCACTGGGACGCCTACGGCACCGGTCCCGCCGACGCGCGCGGCGACACGATCCGCAACGGCGCGCACGACGACGCGCTCGGCCTCGCCGGGGTGATGGAGATCGCCCGCCTGTTCCGCGCCGGCCCGCGCCCGGAGCGCACCCTCATCTTCGCCGCCTGGACCGCCGAGGAACGCGGCCTGCTCGGCTCCGAATATGGCGCCGCCAACCCGCTCTATCCGGCCGAGACGATGGTCGCGAGCATCACGCTCGACACGTTGCAAACCGCCGGCCCCGCGCGCGATGTCGTGCTCATCGGGCAGGGCCAGAACAGCCTCGAAGATCTGCTCACGACCGAGGCGGCAGGGCAGGGGCGGAGCGTCACGCCCGACGCCCAGCCCCAGCGCGGCCTGTTCTACCGCGCCGACCATTTCCCCTTCGCCAAGCGCGGCGTGCCGACGCTTTTGCTGATGGCCTTGGGCGGCGGCGTCGACCTGGTCTCGGGTGGCCGCGAGGCGGGCGACCGCTGGGTCAGCGACTTTACCGCCCATTGCTACCACCAGACCTGCGACGAATGGTCGGCCGATTGGGATCTGCGCGGCGCCGCCCAGGACGTGAGCCTCGCTTACCGCATCGGCCGCCGCCTTGCCTTCTCGCGCGAGTGGCCGATCTGGCGCGAGGCTTCCGAGTTCCGCGCGGTGCGGGAACGTTCGGCGGACCGCCGCCGCTAGAGCACCACGCTGCGCACGAAGCGCACCGTTCCGCCGCCGCCATTGGCGAAGACGTAGGGCGCGGCGCTCGAGAAGATGAGGAAGTCGCCGGCGGCGATTTCGTGCCGGCCATCGGCGGCCTCCACCACCAGCAGCCCCTCGATCACCAGCAACATCTCGTGCCAATTCTGCGAGTCCGCCTCGGACGGGTAGCGCTCGCCCTCGCCGAGCGACCAGAGCCAGAGTTCGGCCTCGCGGGTGGCCGGGGCCGTGCCGAGCAGCACACCCTGGCTCTGCGGCGACTGTCCGCGCCAGGCGACCGTCTCGATCCGTCGGTTGTCCGGCGCGTCGGGCGCGCGGATGGTGTCGGCGAGGCTGACGCCGAGCGCGGCGGCCAGGCGGTCGAGGCTGGACAGGCTGACATTGGCCTCGTCGCTCTCGATCGCGACGATCATCCGGCGGCTGACGCCAGAGAGCTCGGCAAGCCCGGCCTGGCTCAGGCTGCGCGCCTGCCTCAGGCGCCGGATGTTCCCGGCGACATGGCCGAGCACGTCGGGGCGACTGTCGTCCGGTTGACTGCGCAATATAGTGCTCATACAATTTGGTTCTGCGCATTATGTCGCGCAAGGCCGCTGGAGACAAGGAGGGCAAGATGATCAGTGTCGTCCGGAGCGTCAGCCGGATTGCGGCCGGCCTTGCCGCGCTCGCCCTGGCCCTTTCCCCGGTTCAGGCCCAGCGTCCGCTCGCGGCGACGGCCGCGGACTTCTCCCGCGACCACAATTTCAGCGGCACGATCCTCGTTCGCGAGCACGGCCGTACGCTCTACAGCCGAAGCTTCGGCCTCGCCGACCGCGCCTTCGCCGTACCCGCCGCCGCCGACACGCGCTACCGGATCGCCTCGATCACCAAATTGTTCACTGCAGTCCTGATCCTCCAGCTCGCGCAGGAGGGCCGGCTCGATCTCGACGCCCCGCTCCGCGCGGCCCTGCCCGATTACCCCGGGGGAGGGGCCGACCGGGTCACGGTCCACCAGCTGCTCAATCACACGTCGGGTCTCGCCCAGTGGGACACGGTTTCCAGCTATCAGGAGGCTTTCGCCAACGGCATCGAGAATTATCAGCGCCCCCTTACCGCCGAAGCGCTGCTTCGGCGCTGCTGCAGCGGGGCGCTGCCGGGCGAGCCCGGCCGCGCGTTCGCCTACAACAACACCGATTATTACGTGCTCGGCCGGATCATCGAGCGGCTCATGGGCAAGAGCTTCGAGGCGGCGCTCGCCGAGCGCATCCTGCGCCCGCTCGGCCTCCGCGACACCGCGATGGCGCATTGGGACAGGATCGAGCCGCGCCTCGCGCCGACCTATTTCTGGCGCGACGACCAGAATAGGCTGGTCGCCGACATGCCGGTCTATTGGGAGAATTGGGACGCCGCCGCCGGCATGATCTCCAGCGCGCCCGATCTCGCCTCCTTCGCCGACGCGCTCTATGGCGGCCGCCTGCTCCGGCCCGAGATGCTCCGCCGGCTGCTGACTCCCGGCCTCGACGATTACGGCTACGGCCTGTGGTCCGACAGCTTCACGCGAAATGGCCGGACCTTTCGCGTCGCCAAGCGCCCCGGCAGCGTGATGGGCGCCAACGCCGTACTCTATCGCCTGCTCGACCGCGACGTGACGATCATCCTCCTCGCCAACACCAACCGCGCCGATCTCGACGTCTTCGCCCAGCGCATCGCCGAAGCGCTGATCGATCAGTGAACCGCGCGGGCCTCGACCTCGGCCTTGGTCGCGAGGCTGAAGCGCGGCTCGGGCGCGGTTAGCCTCCCCAACGCCAGCTCCGCGGCATAGCGCCCGACCGCCGGCCCGTGCTTGAAGCCGTGGCCCGAGCCGCCGCCGACGAGGAACACATTCTGCCACTCAGGGTGGCGGTCGATCAGGAAGTCGCCGTTCGAGCTGTTCTCATACTGGCAGACGCGGGATTCGCTCAGCGGGCGGTCCGCCAGCCGCGGGAAGCGGCGGGCCATGAAGGCGCGCACGTCGGCGAGCATCGAGGGCGTGAACACGCGGTCGCCCGTGTCGGGGTCCATCGGCGGGCCGTGCGCGTCGTGGGCGATCTTGAAGCCCCGGCCCTCGAGGTCGGGGAAACCGTAATAGATGTCGCCGCCGTTGAAATCGGCCCAGCCCGGGAGGTTGCCGGGGGCGCAGGACTCGTCGCCGGCCTCGGGCGCGAAGAAGAAGACCTCCTGCCGGGTGGGAAAGATCCGCCGTCCGAGCAGCGCCGGGAACAGCCGGCCGAGCCACGGGCCGCAGGCAAAGACGAAGCTGTCGGCGGCGATCGTCTCGCCGCTCGTCGTGACGACCTCGCGGAGCGCGGCGCGGCCGGACCCTGGGGCGCGCACCGCGGCCTGCCGGTACATCCCTCCGGCGCGGTCGAATTCGGCGACCAAAGTCTGCACCGCCCGCCGCGCCATCAGCGCGCCGAACCGCGGCTCATAGAGGCCGATGTCGCCGTCGTTGAACGCGATCGCGGGCGCGGCCCGCCTGAGCGCCGCGCCGCTCAGCAGATCGATCGGAACACCGAGCTGCCGGTGCACTCGCAGGCTGTCCTCGAGATAGGGCTGCCGGTCGGGAAAGAAGAACAGCACGCCGGTCTCGTGAAAGATCGGCAGCCCGGCGCGGCTCGACAGCGCCCGCCATTCCCCCAGCGAGTCCGCCGCCATCCGCGTATAGACCTCGTCGGCGCCATAGGCGCTGCGCGTCATCCGCGATTCGCCGCCCGAGGAGGCGCGGGCATGGGCCGGGGACCAGGCGTCGACGAGCATCACGCTCTTGCCCGCCTCGCGCAGCTTCATCGCCGTCCAGGCGCCGAACACACCGGCGCCGATCACCAGCACGTCGATATGGGCGCGGACATTCTGCGCCTTGAGGGACCGGGGCAGGGCGGCCGTGGCCGCCGCCCCCGCTCCGGCGAGGAGCAGGGTGCGGCGGGTGATCCCAGTCGTCGTCGACTTAGTCGGCATGGGCTTTACCCCCTCTCCCATTGGGAGAGGGATGGGGTGAGGGGTTCCCACGCCGGAAGGCAACCCCCAACTCCGTAAACCCCCACCCTACCCTCCCCCTCAGGGGGAGGGGTTACGGCCTTGTTAGAAGCGCCGGCGGACCGTGGCGCCGATGATCCGCGGCTGGCCGATGTTGAAGCCGAGCCGCGCCCGTCCGCCGCGCTCGCGGTCGAACGAGAGCAAGGCGTTCTCGTCGAACAGATTGTTGGCGTAGATCATCACGCCCCAGCCATTGTCCCAATCGATCCCGGCGCTGAGATTGACATAATCGTAGGCCGGAAGGCGCAGGTCGAGGGTCGTGGACGCGCCGGCCGGGGCGCCGCCGAAGGGGAGGTTGTGGACGAAGGTCCTCGGATTGCTCTCCTGGTCGCTCGGCTGGGTGTAGCGGCTTCCGACATGCTGGTAGGAGGCGCCGACATAGGCGTCGGCGCCGTCGGCGATCGGGAAGGTGTAGCTCGCCGCCGCAGAGATCTGGAAGTTCGGCACCGAGGGCAGCCGGTTGCCGTCGCGGATGCCGGCGATGATCACGCCCGCGGTGGTGGTGACGTCGGAATCGAACTGCGATTCCAGGATCGAGCCGTTGATCGACAGATCGAGCCCCTGGACCGGCCGGGCCGACAGTTCGAACTCGACGCCCATCGTGTGCGCGCTCGGCACGTTGAAGACGACGCGCGACGAGCAGGTGCCGGCGTCGGCGGTGACCTGGAGGTTGCTGATGTCGGTGTAGAAGCCGGCGGCGGCGAAGTTGATTCCGCCCTGCCGCCCGCGCACGCCGAGCTCATAGTTCCACAGCGTCTCGTCCTCATAGGTCGGATGGTTGCCGTAGGTCAGCGCGTCGACCCCGCTCGCTCCGCCCGTGCAGAGCGGGATGTTGAGCGGATCGTTGACGCCGCCGAGGCGGAAGCCCTTCGAGGCCTGGGCGTTGATCCGGACGTTGTCGGCGATCTCGTAGCTGGCGATCACGCGCGGGCTGAAGCCGTCGGATTTGGTCTGGTCGGTATTGTTGTCGCCATTGGCGAAGAGGCCGCTCGAGACGAAGCGCCGCTCCTCCTCGAACCAGTAATAGCGCCCGCCCAGAGTGACGGTGAACGCCTCCGTGATGTCGTAGCTGCCTTCGCCGAAGATCGCCGTCTGGCTGATGTCGTAGGGCAGATCGGCGGCGTAGGGCGAATTGGCCGGGAAGCCGGGCGTGGTCGTCGCCGCCGCGGTGCCGGCGCCGAACCTGGCGTCGGTGAAGACGTCATAGCCGGGGGTGGGCAGGCGCTGGCGATAGAAGCGGTCGACCTGCGAGACGAAGGCGCCGACCACCCACTGGAACGGGCCGGACGCGCTCGATCCAAGCCGCAGCTCCTGGGTGAAGGCATCGAGATCGGTCGTGTCGACCAGGTTGGATGGCAGCAACACGCCCGCGGTCGGAAAGGCGAGGTCGACCGAGACCGAGCCGGTGAGCGCGCTGGCGTCGCGGCTGACCAGAATGTCGCGGTGGATGTAGGAGCTGACCGAGGTCAGCTCGACCGAGCCGAAATCGTAGCTGACGTTGAGATCGGCGAGGTAGGTGCGGTCCTCGAACGCCTCGTCGAGCAGCAGATGCTGCTGGCGCTCGCCCAGCTGGATCGGCGGGCGGCCGCCGGCGGCGGTCGTGAACGGGTTGGCGTAGAGGTTGTAGACCTCCTGGCGATTGAAGCCCCCGGCGCTGATCTCCTGGTAGAGCATGCGCGGGGTGATGGTCAGGCCGCCGGTCTCGAAGCGCAGCGCGAGCCGGGCGCCGGTGCGGTGGCCGTCGTTGACATTCTCCTCGAAGGCGCCGCCTTCGCGGCGGGCATCGATGAAGCCGGGGAATTCCGAGTGGTAGGCCACGGCGCGGATCGCCGCCACGTCGCCCAGCGGCAGGTTGATCGCGCCCTTGAGATGCCCGCCGAAATCGCCGCCGTCGGCGACGTTGACATTGGCCTCGACGATCCCTTCGAGATGGCCGAGCTCGGGCTGGTTGGTGATGTAGCGGATCGTGCCGCCGACGCTGCCCGATCCGAACAGGGTGCCCTGCGGCCCCCGCAGGGTTTCCATGCGGTTGAGGTCGAACAGGTCGAGATCGGGCGTGAACAGCGAGAGCGAGATCACGGATTCGTCGAGATAGACGCCGACCTGCTCCTTCACGCCGGGCTGGTCGCGGACGATCTGGCCGGCGGAGACGCCGCGCACCGAGACCTGGCTCTGGCCGGGCCCGAGATTCTGCACGGTGAGGCCGGCGACGTTGCGCGAGAGATCCTCGATCGTCGTCGCCGCCGAGCGCTCGATGTCGCGCTCGGTCTGCGCGTTGATCGAGAAGGGCACTTCGAGCAGCGACGTCTCGCGTTTGGTCGCGGTCACGACGATGGTCTGGCCATCGTCGGCGGTGGGTTGCTGGGTCTCCTGGGCGAAGGCCGGATTGGCGGCGGCGATGGCCCAAAGGGAAGCGGTCACGGCGTAGAAGGTGTGGCGCGCGGCAAACTTCGACTGGAACATAAATACCCCCCAATGGCACTTTTGTTACGAGTGCAGAATAACCCACTCCGGGAGTCCGCGACAACCGGCGTGACTGGCTCGCAACAAACTAGATCAAGACTGTTGCCGCGCGGCAACGTTACTTCGCGGCTCTATCGGCTCACGCTATCCACAGATCGGCCGGCAACAGATCCAGGGCCGTTTCGCCGCCCAGGGCAAAGCGCGCCGCCGGGGCGGCGCCGAAATCGAAATCGGCAGCGGAGAGCTTGCTCGCCTTGTATCCCTCAAGCGTGATGCTGTCGCCTGTGCCCCAGCTGATCACCGCGTCCTTTCCGACGCCGACGATCGTCAGGTCGGAAAAGTCATCGACCCCAGCAGCTTCGATCCGGATCACATCCTTTTTTTCGAAATCGGCGACCACGTCGTCGCCGGAGCCGTCGCCGAACGCGAAGATGTCGATTCCCATGTCGCCGGTCAGCAGGTCCTCGCCGCCGCCACCGAGAAGAAGGTCGTCGCCCTTGCCGCCGGCGAGGAGGTCGTTGCCGTCGTCGCCGAAAAGTTGATCGTCGCCCGCCCCTCCGTAAAGTTCGTCGTTGCCGGCCGAGAGATTCTCGAACGGCGTGATCGGGCCGGACAACCCTCCGCTCGGGGCGACGTCTGCGGCGATCGCCCCATCGCCATGGAGGACATCGTTGCCGTCTTCTCCCGAAAGCGTATCGGCCCCGCCCGCGCCGGCGAGAATATTGTCTCCTCCGTCTCCGGTCAGAGTGTCATCATAGCGCCCGCCGGAGAGGTTCTCGATGGAGTTGAGCACCGTCGTACCGAGGCCCGTACCCTGCGCCGCGCCCTGCAGGAGCAGCGAAACATGGGCCGAGTGGCCGAGTTCCTCGTCGGCGTCGTCGAACGAGGCCGTGTCGACCCCCGAGCCGCCGTCAAAACTATGATCCCCATCGCCAAGCGCCTGGAGGAGGTCGTCGCCGCCCAGGCCGAACAGGCTGTCATTGCTGCCGTTGGCGATCAGCCAGTTTGCGCCGTTGTCGCCGGTCAGCGAGTCGGCGAAGGCGGTCCCGCTCAATGACTCGATGGAGATCAGTGTATCCCAGCCGTGGCCGGTGAATTGCGGGAGCCCTTGCTGCATCAGTGAAACGGTGACACCCGTAAGCGGCAGGTCGTTTCCGCCGGGGAAGAAGCTCACGCGATCGAAGCCACCGCCACCGTCCATGACGTCGTCGCCCGTCCCTCCGCGGAACAGATCTTCGCCCGGTCCGCCGTAGAGAATGTCATTCCCCTGGAAGCCGATCAGGAAATCATGTCCCTCGCCGCCGTCGATTATGTCGTCGCCTGAAAGTCCGCGAAG
>DASQJU010000252.1:0-7017 GCA_035630915.1 Allosphingosinicella sp. | reverse complement strand
GAAGATCCCACGCGCCTCCTCATCGACCTCTAGGATTTCCCCAATGGCAGACACTGACTTCGACGTGATCGTGATCGGCGCCGGGCCCGGCGGCTATGTCGCGGCGATCCGCGCCGCGCAGCTCGGCCTCAAGACGGCCTGCGTCGAGAGCCGCGAGACGCTGGGCGGGACCTGCCTCAACGTCGGCTGCATCCCCTCCAAGGCCTTGCTCCACGCCTCCGAGCTTTACGAGGAGGCGCATTCGGGCGCGCTCGCCAAATGGGGCGTGAAGACCTCGGGGCTCGAGCTCGATCTTGGCGCGATGCACGGCACGCGGCAGGAGGCGATCAAGGGCCTCACCGGCGGCATCGCCTTCCTGTTCAAGAAGAACAAGATCGAATGGCTGAAGGGCCACGCCAAGTTCACCGCCAAGGATACGATCGACGTCGCCGGCACGGCCTACAAGGCAAAGAATTTCGTCATCGCCACCGGCTCCAGCGTGACGCCGCTGCCCGGCGTCGAGATCGACCATGAGCGCATCCTCGATTCCACCTCGGCTCTGGAGCTGGACCGCGTGCCCGAGACGATGATCGTCATCGGCGGCGGCGTGATCGGGCTGGAGCTGGGCAGCGTCTGGCGCCGGCTCGGCGCCAAGGTCACGGTCGTTGAGTTTCTCGACCAGATCCTCCCCGGCATGGACGGCGAGGTGCGCAAGGAATGCGCGAAGATCTTCAAGAAGCAGGGCTTCGACATCCGCACTTCGACCAAGGTCACCGGCGCCAAGGCGGGCAAGAAGGGCGTCACGCTGACCGTCGAGCCGGCCGCGGGCGGCGAAGCCGCGACGATCGAGGCCGAGACCGTGCTCGTCTCGATCGGCCGCAAGCCGAACACCGACGGCCTCCAACTCGACAAGGCCGGCCTCGCCGTCAACAAGCGCGGCCAGATCGAGACCGACCACGATTTCCGCACCTCCGTCGCCGGCATCTGGGCGATCGGCGACGTCATCCCCGGCCCGATGCTCGCCCACAAGGCGGAGGACGAGGGGATCGCGGTCGCCGAGAATATCGCTGGCCTCACCGGCATCGTGAACCACGAGGTGATCCCGTCGGTGGTCTACACCATGCCGGAGATCGCCGGCGTCGGCCTCACCGAGGAGGACGCGAAGGCGCAAGGGTTTGAGGTCAGGACCGGCAAGTTCCCGATGATGGCCAACAGCCGTGCCAAGACCAACCATGAGGGCGACGGCTTTGTGAAAATCATCGCCGACGCCAAGTCGGACCGAGTCCTCGGCGTCTGGATCATCGCCTCGGTCGCCGGCACGATGATCGCCCAGGCCGCCCAGGCGATGGAGTTCGGCGCCACCAGCGAAGACATCGCCTACACCTGCCACGCCCACCCGACACACAGCGAGGCGGTCAAGGAAGCGGCGATGGCGGTGACCGGGAAACCGATCCACATCTAAGCCGATGAGAAAGCTTCTCGCCTCGCTACTTGCCGGTGCGCTGCTTGCTGCGCCCGCTTTTGCGTTCGAGCCGGAGCCCGGCCCCGATTGGGTCGTGAGCCGGGCAGAACAATATTGCTCTCTGACCCGGCAGAGCGGCCCGGCGAGCTTCGCCCTCCGAACCGTGCCGGGGAGCGGCGTTTGGGAGGTTCGGCTGGCGAGCCGGAACTGGTCCAACGTCACTTTGCGGGACGCGCGCCGATTGGCGATCCGGCTGCAGCCCGAGGGCGGTCCCCTTGGCGGCAGCCAATACGCCCGGCACACCGAGGCCGGCCGCTCGCTCGACGTCTACCAGATCCCGCGCTCAGACTTGGGCCGCTTCGCTGCGGCGCAGGGGATCACAGTGGCGCGCAACCGCGAGACGATCCTGGACATTCCCCTTAACGGCGCCGCGCAGGCGATCGCCGCGGTCCGGCAATGCGAGGACGAAACGTTGCGCGAATGGGGCATCGATCCCGTTGCCTTCGCCGCTCTGCGCACGCCGGCGACGGGCCTTCCTGCCGCGGTCGTCACTGACGACGACTATCCCGCCGCCGCCATGCGCGCGCACCAATCGGGGATGGTGGTGGTCCGCCTTATGATCGGAGCGAATGGCCGAGTCAGCGACTGCACCCCCGTCGTGAGCAGCGGGCACGCCATCCTCGATACGAGAACCTGCCAGATATTCCGGGAGCGGCTCCGCATGACGCCGGCGATCGGCGCGGACGGCACCCCGACAGCGGCGCCGATGGTGACGCCGCTGGGCTGGCGGCTCCCCGGCTGACCAGCGGGCGGGGCCTTCACCAGTTCCAACGGGCAAGGGCGGAGAGATTCCAGCTTCCGCTGGAATGACGTAAAGGGGTGAGCCATGCCCCCCGCCTCCCTCCCCGAAGCCCTCGGCCCGGTCCTCGACTGGCTGAACTATGCCGGCATCGCCGTGTTCGCCGCCTCGGGGGCGATGCTGGCGGCGGAGCGCAAGCAGACCTTCGTCACCTTCGTCTTCTTCGCGGTGGTGACCGGGGTCGGCGGCGGGACGGTGCGCGACCTGCTGATCGGCGCGCCGGTCTTCTGGGTGCATCATAATGCGACGCTCATCATCTGCCTCGGCGCGGCGACGGCGGTCTGGCTGCTGTCGGCGCGGCTGTGGCCGACCAAGGCCTTGCTGTGGTTCGACGCGGCGGGGCTCGCCGCCTTCTCGGCCTATGGCGCGGCCAAGGCGCTGGCCTTCGGTTTGGCGCCGATCCCGGCCTTCGCGATGGGGGTACTGACGGGCTGCCTCGGCGGCATCATCCGCGACGTGCTCGCCGGCGAGCCTTCGATCCTGATGCGGGCCGAGCTCTACGTCACCGCCTCCGCGCTGTCGGCCGCGCTTCTGGTCGGGCTGGCCTGGGCGGGCCTGCCCGGCGGGGCCGCCGGGATCGCCGCCTTCGCCGCCGGCTTCGCGCTGAGGGGCGCGGCGATCTGGCGCGGCTGGTCGCTGCCCGCTTATTCGCGCTAGGCGCGCCAGACCATCGAGACGGGCTTCGGCTCCTCGGGGCGAGTGGAGAGCGGCGCCAGCTCGCGTTGCCACAGGCCGACGCTGCGCCATTCGCGGAACTTGAAGCCGACCTTCTCGTAGGTCCCCGCCTGCCGGAAGCCCAGACTCTCGTGCAGCCTGACGCTCGCTTCATTGGGCAAGGTGATGGCGGCGATCGCCTGCGCGAAGCCCTGAGCCTCCAGCACCGGCAGCAGGGCGCGGAGGAGCAGGGTGCCGGTGCCGCGCCCGCTTGCGCCGTCGGCGAGGTAGACCGTCGTCTCGACCGTGAAGCGGTAGGCCGCCCGCGTCCGGAACGCGCAGGCATAGGCATAGCCGATCACCGCGCCATCCTCGCCGCAGGCGACCAGCCAGGGATAGGCGTCGCCCGCCTCGTCGATCCGACGCCTTATCTCCGCTTCGTCGGGCGGCGCGGTCTCGAAGGAGACGACGGTGCCAATCACATAAGGCGCGTAGATCGAGACGATCGCCGCCGCGTCGTCCGCGGTGACGCGCCGGATCTTCACCCCCGCCAGACCATCGCCAGCAGCCGGGTCCACAGCGTCGCGCTCGGGGCCGCGCGGGGCACCGGAGCGATCGACGGGCATTCCAGGCAGCGGGCCTGGATCGCCGGGCCGGAGAGCAATTGCTGCGCGTCGTGGAGCGCGCGCTGGATCATCGCCTCGGGCCGATGGGCGAGGCGGGCGAAGGCGTCGCGGGCGGTCTGGTCCTCGTCCTCCTCCTCGCGGGCGGCGTCGGCCAGCAGCTGGCCGAGCCAGCCCGGCTCGCGCTCGAGGTAGACGGGCTGCGCGTCCGCCGGATCGATGTGCGCGCGGCGCGCGGCCTCGGCGATCGCGTCGTCGAGGCTGCCGAAGCGGTCGACAAGGCCGATCTGGCGTGCCGTGCCACCGTCCCAGACCCGCCCCTGAGCGATCTCGTTGACCCGCGCGGGCGGCAGGCGCCGTGCGGTTGCGACCAGGTTGACGAAGCGGCGATAGGTCGCCTCGACCCCCATTTGCAGCAGCTGGTTGGCCCGCGGCGAGGGGCCCCGCAGCACATCGGGTTCGCCCGACATCGGCGTCGTGCGCACGCCATCGGCGCCGACCCCGAGCCGTTCCAGCGTTCCCTGGAAGCTCGGCAGGATGGCGAACACGCCGATCGAGCCGGTGATCGTCGAAGGCTCGGCGAAGATCACGTCGCCGGCGGTGGCGACCCAGTAGCCGCCCGAAGCGGCGACCGAGCCCATCGACACGACGACCGGAATGCCGCGTGCCTTGGCGGCGAGGATCGCGCGGCGGATGCGCTCTGATCCGGTGACCGAGCCGCCCGGGGAATCGACCCTGACGACGAGCGCCTTGATGTTGCCGCGCGCGAGCCCGCGCTCGAGGTTGCGCGCCACCGTGTCGCCGCCGGCGGTGCCGGCCGGTGCGTTGCCGTCGACGATCGTCCCGGCGACGGTCAGCACGGCGATCTCGCCGCCGGTATCGCTCGCCGGATTGTCGTCGATCCAGGCGGCATATTGGACCGCGCGATAGCTGCCCGGGACGTCCTCGTCGTCGGTGCCCGCGAGCTCGGCCATGCGCTGGCCGAACTGGGTGCGGTCGCCGATCCGGTCGACCAGCCCGGCCCGAAGCGCCGCCTGCGCCATGTCGCCTCCCGCGGCGGCGAAGAAGGCCGGCGTGTCGGCCACATATTGGGTGAGTTGCGCGCGCGGCCGCGCCTGGCGCACGTCCTGCTGCCAGGTGCCCCAGAGCGCATTGGCGAGCGCCTGGGCGGCCTCGCGCGCCTCGGGCGACATGTCGCGCCGCGTGTAGGGCTCGACCGCCGATTTGAACGCGCCCACGCGGTAGACGTTGGCGGTGACTCCGAGCCGCTCGAGCAGGCCGGCATAATAAAGGTTGGCGCCGCCGGGACCCGCGATGATCACCGCGCCGAGCGGATCGAGCCAGATCTCGTTGGCATGGGCGGCGAGCTGGTAGGTGTCGTCGCTATAGCCGGTGGCGTAGGCGACGACGCGCTTGTTCGCGCGGCGCACCCGGTCGATCGCCTCGCCGACATTGGCGATCGCGGTCTGCCCGCCGCCGGTGAACAGGTCGAGATCGAGCGCCACGGCCTGGATGCGGTCGTCGGTGGCGGCGGTGTCGAGCGCGTGGATCAGCTCGCTAACCCGATATTCGCGCGTCGCCGGCGTGCCGCCGACCAGGTCGAACGGATTGCTCTGCGATGGCTGCTCGACGATCGCGCCGGACAGGTCGAGCCGGAGCGCGCCGCGCTCGGCGCTGTCCTTGTAAGGGCTGGCGGACAAAGCGGCGTAGAGGCTGCCGAAGAAGATCAGCATGAAGATCAGGACGAGCCCGTCCTTGATCCCGACGAGCAGCTTCCACGCTTTGCCCAGAAATCTCATCGCCTTGCCGCTCCTTCTCGCCCCGGGGCTAGACGAGGCCCCTCACGCTGTAAATGGGGAGGGCTCCCGAGAGGGCCAAGAGGGGTCTTCGAGTCCTTGACCTGACATGAACAGTGCCTACATGGGCCTGCATTGGCACTCGCCTCCGGTGAGTGCTAACAGATTTCACATGCTCATGAGAAAGGTGCACGCATGAAGTTTCGACCGCTCCACGATCGCGTCCTCGTCCGCCGTGTCGAGGCCGAGGAGAAGACGGCCGGTGGGATCATCATCCCCGACAGCGCCAAGGAAAAGCCGCAGGAAGGCGAAGTCGTCTCCGTCGGCACCGGCGCCCGCAACGAGGCCGGCGAGATCCACCCGCTCGAGGTCAAGGCCGGCGACAAGATCCTGTTCGGCAAATGGTCGGGCACCGAGGTCAAGATCGACGGCGAGGACCTGCTCATCATGAAAGAGTCGGACATCCTCGGCATCGTCGGCTGAATTTGAGACCGCGCTGGCCCATGGCCAGTGCGAACATTCGGAACATTCAAACCTGAAAGGTAAGCCAAGATGGCAGCCAAAGACGTACGTTTTTCGCGCGACGCTCGTGAGCGGATCATGCGCGGCGTGGACATCCTCGCCGACGCGGTGAAGGTCACGCTCGGTCCCAAGGGCCGCAACGTCGTGCTCGACAAGAGCTACGGCGCTCCCCGGATCACCAAGGACGGCGTCACCGTCGCCAAGGAGATCGAGCTGAAGGACAAGTTCGAGAATATGGGCGCGCAGATGCTGCGCGAGGTCGCGTCGAAGACCAACGACCTGGCCGGCGACGGCACCACCACCGCCACCGTTCTCGCCCAGTCGATCGTCCGCGAGGGCATGAAGTCGGTCGCGGCCGGCATGAACCCGATGGACCTCAAGCGCGGCATCGACATCGCCGTGACCAAGGTCGTCGAGGACCTCAAGGCCCGCTCCAAGCCGGTCGCCGGCTCGACCGAAATCGCCCAGGTCGGCATCATCTCCGCCAATGGCGACACCGTCGTCGGCGAGAAGATCGCCGAGGCGATGGAGAAGGTCGGCAAGGAAGGCGTGATCACCGTCGAGGAGGCCAAGGGCCTCGAGTTCGAGCTGGACGTCGTCGAGGGCATGCAGTTCGACCGCGGCTATCTCTCGCCTTACTTCATCACCAACCCCGAGAAGATGTCGGTCGAGCTGACCGATCCCTACATCCTCATCAACGAGAAGAAGCTCGGCAATCTGCAGGCGATGCTCCCGATCCTGGAAGCGGTCGTCCAGTCGGGCCGTCCGCTGCTGATCATCGCCGAGGACATCGAGGGCGAGGCGCTCGCCACCCTGGTGGTCAACAAGCTGCGCGGCGGCCTCAAGGTCGCGGCGGTCAAGGCTCCGGGCTTTGGCGATCGCCGTAAGGCGATGCTCGAGGATATCGCGATCCTGACCGGCGGCGAGATGATCTCCGAGGATCTCGGCATCAAGCTGGAGAACGTCACCGTCGCCATGCTCGGCTCGGCCAAGCGCGTCACCATCGACAAGGACAATACGACCATCGTCGACGGCGCCGGGGAATCGGACCGGATCAAGGGCCGGGTCGAGGCGATCCGCGCCCAGATCGAGAACACGACCAGCGACTATGACAAGGAGAAG